>JBNKDZ010000343.1:0-5486 GCA_050288525.1 Cyclobacteriaceae bacterium | reverse complement strand
TTGGAACGATAAATTCACCTTTCCCCCGGTCATCGAAGGTGCTGTGACCTCCAAACTGGGGCAGTTTTTCACTTATTGGCTTTACCTCGGTATTACCTGAAGGATATTTTGGGAAAATTCCCGGATTACCGTCGACCAGATAATTATGTTCGAAATACGAAGCAGGTAAAAATTCCATATTCATCCCGGCACGGCCTTCGAGCTCTTTGGGTAGTGGCTTATCCAGAAAAACACTAATTACAACACCTTTATCTTTTGCGGTCACACTGATGCGTGAATTAAAGTCATAATCTTCATAGCGCAGTTCGACATCAATGGTATTTGTTGAAGGGTCAACATTTCGCTTTGTCATTGATGGTATCAGGTCCCATTGCTCTGGGGTATTTTGTAAACGTACAGCACCTCCTGTGGCAGTTCGGACGCCATGATGGATGATCTCGATTCCGGCTGTTTTTTCATCGAAAAAGATGCCGTTGTATTCGTTGCTGTATACCAGCACATTCACACCGTCTGTTTCGTAATATTCAAGATCATTGATTTTCAGCTGACCAAAAACATTCAAGGTGAACGTCAGCATCAACGCTGTTATCACAGGTACAAATACCTTTTTTCCGGCATGTGTACATCTGTCTTTCGTAAAACAATTTTGTAACTTAGTAAGCATAATTAAAGAGGTTTATATTGTTAACTTTTACTCGCTATTAACATAATTTTGGAAATTATTTTATGTAAAACCGACCAAATATAAACAAAGATGTTAAAACAATCTGACTTTCAAAATCTTAGTTATATGAACGGTTTATGTTCTCTCTAAAGTTAATAAATATCTGCCTGATCCTGTAAAAAACACCCCTTTTTTGGTCTTTTCTTTTTTTAAAGAAGAATTTTACGGTTTAACTTTAAGGCTTCAAGACTTTTATTGTACTTTCAAACGGACAAAATATATATTCCGAAAATTTGTTAAAGACATCATGAAACTCCTCCATACGGCAGACTGGCATCTTGGCAAGCGACTCGAAAGTTTTTCCAGAATCGAAGAACAGCGTGAGGTAATGGAAGAGATCTGTCATATTGCTGATGATGAAGCAGTGGATGTGGTACTTGTTGCCGGAGACCTGTTTGATACTTTCAACCCACCTGCAGAGGCTGTTGACCTGTTCTATAAAACTGTAAAACGCCTCACAAACAACGGAAAACGACCGGTGATCGCTATTGCCGGCAACCACGACTCTCCCGACAGGATCGAAGCTCCTGACCCCCTGGCACGAGAATGCGGCGTGCTGTTTGCGGGATATCCGCATTCCGAATTACCTCCTTATGAACTGGATTCGGGCATCGCAATTCTGAAAAGCGAACCCGGATTTGTGGAGATCCGGGTGCCCGGGCAGGCATATCCGCTGCGTATCCTCCTTACACCTTATGCCAATGAGTTCCGGATGAAAACATTTCTTGGATTGGAAAATGAAGAAGCCGAGCTCCGAAACCTGCTTCAGACCCGGTGGGAAGAACTGGCACAAAAATATTGTGATGACAAAGGGGTGAATATTCTGCTGGCACATCTCTTTCTTTACCCGAAAGATGAAACTCCTCCGGAGGAGCCGGCCGATGAAAAACCAATCCTCCATGTTGGAGGGGCCCAGGTGATCTTTTCTGAAAATGTGCCTTCCCAGATACAGTATGTAGCCCTAGGACATCTGCATGCACAACAGGAAGTAGACACGAATCCCTGTCCGATGGTATACAGCAGCAGCCCGTTAAGCTACAGTTTTAGTGAGGCCAACCAGGAAAAATATGTGATGATCATCGATGTTGAACCCGGAAAACCTGCGCAGCATAAGAAAAAAGGGCTTACTAAAGGAAAACCTTTGTTCCGCAAACGATTTGAAGATATTGACACAGCCATCGTCTGGTTACAGGAAAATCCGGATTGTCTGCTGGAACTTACCATTGTGACGGAGGACTACCTCACAGCTCAGGACCGGAAACGACTGAACCAGGCACACGATGGCATCGTAGCGATCATCCCCGAAGTGACCAATCCCGAATTGCTCAACTACCTGGGCAACACCATAGACCTGAGTCAGAATATGGAGAAGCTGTTTACCGATTATTTCCGTTCGCGTCACGGACAGAATCCAAACGAAGACCTGTTGGCATTGTTTAAAGAAATCAGAGCAGAACAAACCGAAGAATGATACCCGTTTCACTCACCATAAAAGGCCTTTATTCGTATCAGCAGGAACAAACGATTGATTTTTCCCGACTGCTGGAAGGGCAGTTCTTCGGTATTTTCGGTACTGTAGGCTCCGGAAAATCGACGGTTCTCGAAGCCGTTTCGTTTGCTATGTACGGTGAAACCGAACGGTTGAATCAGCGCGACAACCGGAACTACAACATGATGAACCTGAAGTCGGACGACCTGTTCATCGATTTTACCTTTAAAAACTTCGACGATCATCTGTACCGGTTCAGCGTGCGTGGGAAACGTGCAGGGAATGACTTCGAAACCGTACGAACCTTCCAGCGTACAGCCTACAAAAAAGTTAACGATTCGTGGGAGCCCCTGGAAAATCCTTCTGCCGAACCGATTATCGGGTTGTCGTATGAAAACTTCCGCCGCACCATCATTATTCCGCAGGGAAAATTCCAGGAATTCCTTCAGCTGGGCGACAAAGCCCGGACGGATATGATGAAGGAGATCTTCCATTTGGGGAAATATGAGTTCTTCTACCAGACTGCCTCCCTCGAAAAAAAGAATAACGAAAAGATCCAGAACTATCAAGGCCAGCTGGAGCGGTTCCGGGAAGTGACTATCGAAAACCTGGCCGCCGGACAAGAAGCTGTTAAAAAACTTGAAGAAGAACTATCAAACTTGCGGAAGCAGCTCCTGGAACAGGAAAAAAAAGAAAAAGAACTGACGGAGCTTAAACGGTTGTTTGATGAACTTAACCAGAAAAAAGAAGCCCTGAAAACACTGGGCGTTCAGGAAGAACATTATAAAAAACTGGAACAACAACTGGGTGATTACGAATACTGCCTGCGCCATTTCAAAGACAAGCTGTCGCGCAGGAAAGAGCTGACCATTTCTCTTGAAAACAAAAGCAGGACCATAACCGAAAACACCCGTCAGCTGCAACACATCACCACCCGGCACAACCAACAGGAGACACTCCTCGAAAAAGCCAGGGACGACCTGAAAAATCAGGATCACCGCAAGGCAAAGCTCAGCGACTACGAACACCTGATCAGCCTCCTTGATCTGGAAAAAAGCATTTCGGAGCTCACACAACATAAAGCCAAAGGCGAGCAATACATTCAGGCAGAAACAGAAAAAGGAACTGCCATACAGGAGAAACTTGAAAAGCTAAAGACAGCACTAAAAACAAAAAAAGCCTCCCTGCCCGACATGAAAGTACTGGTAGAGGTAAACAACTGGTTTATGATCAACGATCAACTTCTGAAATCGAAAGAAGAGATCGGCAAGGACATAGCATCTCTGCAACAACTCATGAAGACAACAGACGAAAGTGCCGGAGCGTTGTATCCGGATTTTGTTGAAAAAGAATTTCCTGTAAAAGCCCCTTCTGTTGGCAGTTATCTCAGAAGTATGGAGCGATTCACAGAAAACAGCCAGCGAAAACTTGAAGAATTACAGGAACAAACCGGTCATTATCAGCTACAAGAGAAGTTGGGAGCATTTGCCGGTCAGCTTCAAAAAGGCGAACCCTGTCCACTTTGCGGCTCCACCCATCATCCGGTCATATTGCGGGTAGAAGACGTAAACGAACATATCGCACTGGCAAAAAAACAGATGGACGTGATAAAAGACCAACTCAAAACCTGTGACAAGGCTTCCCGCAAATATCACGAACTTCAGGCCACCATCGACAACCAACATCGGCAATCCGAAACGCTTCAAACCAAACTGCGGAAAGTGGAAGAAGAGCTGAATGCCCACAAACAGCAATTTCGATGGAACGATTTTCATCCTGACAACCAAGAAAAAATCCATGAAGCCTATCAAAATGCCGAAGAAATAAACCAGGCCATCACACGGATGGAAGAAGAAGCCGACTTGCTGGAAAAGGAATGGAAGAAAAACGCCGACATCCTCGAGAAATATAAAAAGCGTATGGATGAGATCACCAGCCAACTTACCGCTAAAAGTTCATCGCATACTACCCTGAAGAACCAGCTGAAGGTACTAAACGTAGAACAACACAAAGCTGCCCCGGACATCCTTCTGCAGCAAGCCAAAAAACTTACTGAAGAGATCCGGCTGGCTGATGAGCGCTACGAGAGTCTGATGAAAGAAACAGATCAGCTGAAACATCAGAAGATCGCTCTACAGGAACGCATTGAAGCAACCCGCCAGGTGCTTGAAGAAGACCGGAAAAGCCTTGAAACCATTGAACATAATCTGGAAACGATCCTTAACGAATCATCCTACCAGACCCTTGATGAGGTACGGGCCATCCTCAACGAGCCCCTTGACACCGACAAGCTCAGAAGCGAGATCGCCCGATACCGGCAGGAGCTCTACAAATTGCAGCAGGATGTCCTCCATCTCGAAGAGCAGGTCAAAGACAAGCAGTTCGATCCCGTTTCTTTCGGGAAACTCCAAAGCTCGGTTCAAACCCTCCGTGAAAAAGTGCAGTCAACAAACGACCTCCTTGTAAAGGAAAAAGACGCCCTCATACGTCTGCAGGCCGATCTGCAGCATAAAGAAAAGCTCGAAAAAGAACTGGAGGCCCTTCTCTATCGCGCCGAGAACCTCAGCGTCCTCCGCAAGCTCTTCAAAGGCAACGGCTTCATCAACTACATCTCTTCCGTCTACCTGCACAACCTCTGCAAATCAGCCAATGAGCGCTTTTACCCCCTCACCCGACAGCAGTTACAACTGGAGGTCACTGAAAACAACGACTTCAGAGTACGCGACTTTCTCAACAACGGACGCACACGAAGCGTCAAGACCCTCTCCGGCGGACAGATTTTCCAGGCCTCCCTATCTCTGGCCCTGGCCCTGGCAGAGAGCGTGCAGCAACAAAACAAAGCCCAGCAAAACTTCTTCTTCCTCGACGAAGGCTTCGGCTCTCTCGACAAAGAATCTTTACAAGTAGTTTTCGACACACTAAAATCCCTCCGAAAAGAAAACCGCATTGTCGGCATCATCTCCCACGTCGAAGAACTCCAGCAAGAGATCGACGTCTACCTCAAGATCCACAACCACCCCGAGTTGGGGAGTATGATTGAGGAGAGCTGGAAGGGGTAGAAATAAAAAAATAAAATAACCAAAAACAACAAAAAGCCGTCATTGAGAGGAACTTGTGGCCCGACAGGGACACTTGTGACGTGGCAATCTTCCAATAGTTTGCAACAGCCTCTGCAAATTACCCGAGCGGTCCCCAATAGATAGAGATTCCCACGTCGTAACCGCCAATCATTTCCTATCGTCAATGATTACCAGAAACTCCTACCGATGACGT
>JBNKDZ010000342.1:0-5225 GCA_050288525.1 Cyclobacteriaceae bacterium | reverse complement strand
ATGGGTACTTCCAGAACAAGAAGTTTTGACGTTTTCGTTGCTTCTATTTGGATGTCCTGTATATCTACAATGCCCAGTCCGTCCCGTTCGGCTAATTCCACCGGTCCGGCTTGCACATTACCTTCCATAACAAACAGATACACACCATTGTTCTGAATATTTTTGTTGTATGCCAAAGACGTATTCTTTTCAATATATGCCAGTGAAACAAACGCATTCTGATTGATCCACAGTGCTTCGGGATCGGTCGGAGATACGACTGTTTTAAAGGTATTGAAATACGCTTCTTCGGAGAAATATTTTTGGTCGTACCGGGGATTGATATTCAATTCCTGTGGCATGATCCATATCTGCAGAAAATTCGCTTCTTCAGTCTGTGAAGGATTGTACTCCGAATGGAAAATCCCTTTCCCGGCCGACATGATCTGAACTTCTCCCGGTTTGATCACCCTTTTTTTTCCGGTGCTGTCTTTATGTTCAAGACTTCCCCAAATCGGTATGGAGATGATTTCCATGTTTTCATGTGGATGTGTACCAAACCCGGAGGCAGGAGCGATGATATCATCGTTCAGCACTCTGATAGCTCCGAAATTCATCCTTTCAGGGTTGTAATAAGAGGCGAAACTGAATGTATGGTTGCTTTGCAGCCAGCCATGGTCAACTTTCCCTCGTGTATCAGCCTGCATCAAATGATATTTACTTTCTGTTGTTTTCATTGGTTTCTGTTTTTTTTTGGTTCAATTCCTGAGTTTGTCAAGGAGGTTGTTGAGTGTTTCAGCTTCTTCAGTGGTAATGGTATTTAATTTTTCGGTCAGCTGCCGGATCTCAGGATTTACTTTTTCCAGCAACTGAAGTCCTTTTTCGGTTATGGTTATATCAACGCGTCTGCGATCTTTTTTACACATGACCCTGTTGGTCAGGCCTGCATCGTTCAACTTGTCAATAAGCCTTGAAGCATTGCTTTCCCGGTCAATCATCCGCTCCCTGATCAGAACAAGTGTCGAAGGATTGGGATGTTGGCCTTTCAGGATCCGTAATACGTTGTACTGCTGGGCCGACAGTCCATATTTTTTTAAGACTTTATGTTCTTTGGTCCGAAGCCAGCTATCTGTAAAATGAAGGTTCACTGCCAGTTTATGATAAATGGTTTCAAATTTTTTCTGCCTGATATCTTCTTCTAATCGCATTATTTCAAATATTAATTAATTGTATATACAATAAATGTATAAACAATGTTTCAGAAAAAGTAATTTTTTTTTCAGAGATGTGTTACTTTTATCGGAAACGAACGATTATGAGAGTAAAAAAGCAAAGTCATCGAACGGAACCGACATATTGATCAGGAAGAAATTCAGAAGGAATTTGAAATTGTTCAAAAGGCGAAGGCTGATCCGGAGTACTTCAGATTTTTATACGACAAGTATTTCATCATGATATTCCGGTTTATATTCCGTAGGATTGATGATGAACAGATCACAGCGGATCTGACATCACAAACGTTCTTTACAGCATTGCGAAATTTGAAGAAATACAAGAACCTGGGAGTGCCTTTTTCGGCATGGTTATACAGGATAGCAACCAATGAGGTAAACAGGTACTATCAAAACAGCAAAAGGAATCTGGTTCTGAGTCTGGAAGAGCCCATTTTTCAGGAAATGATCGCTCATAGTGTTGAGGTAGAGAGTGAGGGGATCTCAGAACGGATTTTAAGGATCCTTAATTCGATGTGTGATTCGGATATTGAGGTAATCGAACTAAGGTTTTTCGAAAGTAAGTCCTTCTCAGAGATGGCTTATATACTGGATATTTCTGAGGCGAGTGCCAAAATGCGGACTTACAGGGCAATGGATAAGCTCAAGGTATTAATTAAGGAGGGGAATCATGACAAAGTTTGATATACGTTTACGAAGAAGCAAGTTTACGAACAGCAGGATCGAAAGTTATAAGAACTATCAGTCCCTGCTTGACAAACATCAGGAATACGACAAGAAGAAGACACGCGGGATTATTCTTATCGCAGGCCTTGTATTGATCATAGTTGCCATATTGCTGATGGTATTTCATACGAATCCGGCCGAAAGGGATGAGCACAAATACGACGATTACAAAGTGCCGGGTACAGAACAAAATTTGAAAGACATGAATAATTCATTTGAATAAATAATATTTTTCGTCCGTAACAGGACAGGGGCCCCTTAATTAATTTGTAAAACAATAAACTCTTGAAATATGGAAACCAAGAAGAATCCTTCAAAGGATTATAGGAAAAAGTCTGCCCTGTTCTTTAATCTGGGTCTGGTAATAAGCATTGCACTGGTCATCTCTGCCTTTGAGATGGAATTTGAATATATGAAGCCCGACGTAGATCTGTCAAGTACTACTGTTTCGGATCCTATTGACATTGTCATGTCTACGGTGATACCGGAAAAGCCAAAAACGATTCCGAAAACATATAACCTGATTGAGGTTAAAGAAGAACCGGAAGTCGAAGTAGACGTGGATTTTGATATAGATTTTGATGAAGAGGAGTCCATTGAGCCTCCTGTCATTGAGGATATGATGCCGGAAGAAAAGCCGGAAGAAGTATTTAAAATTGTCGAATCAATGCCCGGAAGTACCGAATCGTTCTTGAAATTTATGTTTAAGAACATCAAATATCCCAAACAGGCCTCCAGACTGAACATCCAGGGGAAAGTGTTTGTACAGTTCACCGTGTCGAAAGACGGAACGATGAAGGATATAAAAGTAGTACGCGGACTCGGGTACGGCTGCGACGAAGAAGTACTGAGGGTTATGCAAATGCCGTATAAATGGACACCCGGGAAACAACGGGGCGAGCCTGTAAATGTACAGATGATCCTGCCGATCACATTTAAATTAGGCAGTAGGTAAGGCCTGTTGATAATGTCAGCCATGACAACCTTAATTGGAATTTTTTAGAACAATAAATGTTTGAATGATGGAAACCAAGAAGAATCCTTCAAAAGATTACAGGAAAAAGTCTGCCCTGTTTTTTAATCTGGGCCTGGTAATAAGCATAGCACTGGTCATCTCTGCCTTTGAGATGAAGTTTGAATATGCTGTATCCGGAATTGATTTGTCAGGGACGTATGTTGCTGAACCTCCTGTCACAATTATGTCAACCGTGATGCCGGAAAAACCAAAACCTATACAAGTTTTTAATCTTGTGGTAGTTGATAATAACAAGAAAGCGGATCCGACCATAATAAAAATCCCGGAACCTTCAGAGGACCCGGTAGAGATCTTTGTAGATTCTGAACCGATGCCGGTCGAAAAACCGGAGGAAATTTTTACAATTGTTGAATCAATGCCATCCAGTTCAGAAGATTTTCTGAAATATGTCGGGGAGAACCTCAAATATCCAAAACAGGCCTCCCGACTTGATATTGAAGGGAAAGTATTTGTGCAGTTCATTGTGTCGAAAGATGGTAAGATGAAAGATATTAAGATCGTACGCGGACTCGGGTACGGATGCGACGAAGAAGTACTGAGGGTAATGCAAATGCCGTATGTCTGGACGCCGGGGAAACAACGAGGAGAGCCTGTTAATGTCCGGATGATTCTGCCGATCACGTTTAAATTAGGCCGAAGGTAAGTTCTGTCAGGTGATATCAGTCATGACAGCCATAAAAGGAATTTTTTAGGACAATAAATGCTTGAACTATGGAAACCAAGAAAAATCCTTCAAAGGATTACAGAAAAAAGTCTGCCCTGTTTTTTAATCTGGGGCTGGTAATAAGCATAACGCTGGTCATCTCTGCCTTTGAAATGAAGTTTGAAGACACCATGTCGTACGTAGATCGTCCGGTAAGTGATTTTGGAGGAATAACGATTGATATTCCCTCAACCGTCATGCCGGAGAAAACACTTCCGCCGAGGCCTGTAGTAAATATTATCCAGGTAAAGGATGATCAGCCGATTGAGGAAGAAATTGATATTCCCGATTTGTTTCCGGAGGAAATACCGCTGGATGCACCTCCAATTATTACCGAAAAGTTGCCGGAAGAGCAGGTGGATGTTGATTGGGTGGGATATGCTGAGCAAATGCCATCCAGTTCGGAGGATTTTCTGAAATATGTCGGAAAAAACATAAAATATCCGGGGCGGGCATCACGTCTGAATGTCGAGGGAAAAGTTTTTGTGCAGTTCGTTGTCTCCAAAGACGGGACGATGAAGGATATCAGAATCGTACGCGGACTCGGGTACGGTTGTGATGAAGAAGTTTTACGAGTCATGCAAATGCCTTACAAATGGACACCGGGCAAACAACGTGGAATACCGGTAAATGTCCGGATGATTTTGCCAATCACCTTTAGTTTACAAAAATAGAGTAGGTTGTCAGCCCGACAACCTTTTTTTTTGCAATCTTCCTTACATCAATCCATTTATTTTTTAGTAATAAAATATATTTATTTTAACGAATATATTATAAATTGATTATTGCAGGTGCAAGCCGGATCAATAGCTACTAAGAGAAATTATGAAGAATCATCTTAAATCCTGGACTCAGAGTTCATATAATATTTTTAAAATTGAATCCTTGTTGGGAATTTTTACCCTGGGACTTGTATTATTATTGATGCTCTTTACTGTTTACTATATCGGGTCGATTAAAAAACGTCAGGAATCAATTGAGCAACTACAGGAAATAATAGTTCAGCGGGACAAGATTGTTGGAATGAATCAGAGCGTGTTGGAAGACCTTCAGAAATCACTGAATGAAAATCTGCTTTATAAATTTTCAGGAAAGGAAATGTATCGTTTTCAATCCTTATATTCATTAAGCAATGCCAGATCTGAATTTAACAAACTCTTTTACAATGCAAATGTCCTGGTTACAACCGACTCATTCAATGTGCGTCTTCTCAGAGTTAAGGAATTAATGGATGATTATGATAAGGTTCTTACACAATCGTTAAATAAAGAGGCTGAAGAATTTGAGGAACCGGAAATATCGGACCTGATTGATTCAATGGCTATTGATAGTGTGATACAGACTAATGCGAATGTAATTTTAACCAATAAGGATCTTGTAAATATCAAAAGCAATGATCAGCTGATCCGTGTTGCTGAGTTAAACCTTATCGATATCACCAATATGTTGTCAGGTATAATTGATTCTGTTGAGAAAAATGCGCGTGATCAACTGGAAGAGGTGAAGAAGAAGCAGCCACATGTGCCATTTGTCATATTTAGTCTGATTC
>JBNKDZ010000341.1:0-10887 GCA_050288525.1 Cyclobacteriaceae bacterium | reverse complement strand
CCTACAGCCTTGTGGAGTTGAATTAATAATTAATTCATTGCTCTCATTCATCAACTATTATTTTCTTTTTACCCTCTGCAATTTTTTTTAAAGAAAATTACTTCTTCTTATGTCTGTTTTTTCTAAGACGCTTTTTTCTTTTGTGTGTAGCGATCTTATGTCTTTTCCTTTTTTTACCGCAAGGCATAATTATAAATTTTTTAAACTAAAATAGTATTTAAATATTCTTATGATGCATTAACAAACACATCTTAATTCTTTCTTATTCTAAATTGCTCCGGATTTCATATTCCGGCACCGGACAGTCTTTAAACAAATAACAGAATTATCTGTTTCAGGCCTTTTTAAAGCCTTTTGCCAAAGAGTGTGCAAATATAATTCTTTTTTCCTGATTTTCTACATAAAAATACGCTTCCTGTAATCTGTTTTTATTTTTTTAACAGAATCAGGTTTATTATGTATTTCGTATGTATTAGATCAGATCCGGCTACGGAGCTTCGATTCCCTCTTATTTATCATATACCATAGCTGTGCTGTCCATTTAATATGGCAACATGAATTTTTAGTAACAGATATTACTACAGCTACAAGTAAAATGATGCTGGTATAAATGTTAAATTTCAGTCTTTCAGCTAAATGAAAGTCCTGAATTTAGCCATTAACTTTCTTAACCAGATCACTTTGCTTTATCTTTTCGATAAAGACCTTGGAGGGTTTAAAACTTGGGACAAAATGTTCGTCAATTACAATTGCCGTATTTTTTGAAATATTTCTGGCAACTTTTTTAGCTCTTTTCTTATTAATGAAACTGCCAAATCCTCGAACATAAATATTGTCCCCTCCTGCCATGGCGTTTTTTACAACACTAAAAAAAGCTTCAACAGTAATTTGAACATCTGCCTTATCAATCCCGGTCTGTTCCGCAATTTGAGTTATAACCTCTGCTTTAGTCACTTTATTTTATCCTTTTAATAATTAAAAAAACCTCTAAAACAATAAATTTGGAGGCACAAATTTAAATTCTCCAAGGAGAATTAAAAATGAAATGGCTAAAAATATAAAAAGGTTTTTAAATTACCTAAACTTAAAAGTGTATTGAAGGATCAATTTATCGTCACAGGCTTAATTAATTGGTATAGAAAAAATAAAAGGGATCTGCCATGGAGAAATTCTAAAAATCCTTATATGATCTGGTTGTCGGAAATCATCCTTCAACAGACACGGGTAGATCAGGGATTGCCCTATTATCACCGGTTTGTTGAGAAATATCCGGATGTTACTTCACTTGCCAATGCTTCATTGCAGGATGTCCTTAGATTATGGCAGGGCCTTGGCTATTATAGCAGAGCCCGAAACATGCACCGGTGTGCTGAAATAATTTCGGAAAAGCATAACGGCAAACTTCCTGAAACTTCGGCGGAACTTATAAAACTTCCTGGTATCGGGCCCTATACAGCAGCAGCTATCGCCTCAATAGCTTTTGATGAACAAATCCCTTCTGTTGATGGCAATGTGCTGCGAGTCATATCACGTTTGTATGGCATAGAAGATGATATCTCGCTACCTGAAACACAAAAAGAAATAAAGAAAATTGCCCTTAACCTTATCCCTGCTGATAATCCGGGCGACTTTAATCAGGCTCTGATGGAATTCGGTGCTCTCAACTGCCTCCCTTCCAGACCAGCATGTAATGATTGTCCGGTTAATAAGAACTGTGATGCCTTCCTGCAAAACACACAACACAGAATACCTGTGAAGCGTCCGTCAAAAAAGAAAAGGGACCGGTTTTTTAATTATCTCGTTGTAACAATAAGAAATAAATACATCCTGCAAAAACGTAAAAAAAAGGATATCTGGCACAGTTTATACGAGTTTCCTCTCATTGAAACAAAAAAACCATGCCCTCCGGACGAATTACACCTTCCTTCCTGTATGACTAAAAAATCCTTCATTCTGAAAGAAATATCTCCGGAATACAAACATGTATTAAGCCACCAGATCATCCATGCTGCTTTTTTTACGTTTGAATACCTTCCGGACAAAAAAAATGAGTCGTTCCCTGAATCTGGCAGCCTCTATTCTCCTGAAGAAATAGAAGCTCTTCCACGATCAATTCTTATTGACAGATATTTGAGAGAAAAAATAATTTGATTAGTTTTAAAAAACATTCATATTTTTGTGAAATAAAAAAATAAAATGGCTGGAGTAAATAAAGTAATTCTGATTGGCAATCTTGGTTCGGATCCCGAAGTACGGCATCTGAATACCGGCTCAGTAGTAGCCAACTTCAACATCGCCACATCCGAATCATATAAAAACAAAAACGGAGAAAGAGTAACTCAAACAGAATGGCATCGCATCGAACTATGGGATGGACTGGCACGGGTTGCCGAACAATATCTGAAAAAAGGCAGTACTGTATATATTGAAGGAAAACTCAAAACCGAAAACTGGCAGGACAATGACGGAAACAATCGTACGACCACCCGGATACGAGCTACCAATATGACGATGCTGGGAGGCAAGCCAGGAGGCGATCAGGAGGATTATTCTGGTTATCCTACTCCTAAAAATGAATCTGCTCCTTCGCAAAATACAGGAAGCGCAAATGCCCCTGAAGAAGAAACCGATGATCTGCCATTCTAAGTTGTAACCAATTAAAATAATTTTGGAAACTAGTATAGACGACCCGTTCCCGAGTTTTTCATTGATTCTTCTGACAATTCAATTTTCACCGGCATTGTTTTATATCATCAATGGTCTTACGCTTGTGTTATTGTTGGTGTTGTCAGGTCTGGTATCCGGATCTGAAGTCGCCTTCTTTTCACTGACTTCTCTTGATATCCATACACTTAAATCGGGAAATACATTTGAAAAAATGGTCTTCAGGCTTATTTCAAAGCCTAAACGCCTGTTGGCTACCATCCTGATCCTGAATAATTTTATTAACATATCATTTGTCACACTTTCAACATATGTGTCCTGGAAGATTGCCGGAAGCAACGATCCCGAAGGGCGCGCGCTGATTATCCTTACGTTTATCGTGACCTTTCTTATTGTTTATTTCGGAGAAGTCGTTCCTAAAATCATTGCAAACCAGCGAAGCGTGAAATTCGCCAGGTTTACTGTTCCTTTCATTGACTTCGCATTTAAACTATTTCGTCCCTTATCATGGTTTTTAATGATGTTTTCAAACATTATTGAAAAAAGGATCACAAAAAAAGGATACAAAATATCTGTTGATGATCTGAATCAGGCACTCGAAATCACAACCAACGAGGAAACTACAGAAGAAGAGAAAGGCATCCTGAAAGGCATTGTGAATTTCGGACAGTTGTATGCCAAACAAGTCATGAAATCCAGAGTGGATATTACCGCTTTTGATATTGAAATGAATTTTCATGACCTGATGGATAAGATCAACAAATGTGGATTTTCAAGAATACCGATTTTTAAGGAGACGATTGATAATATTGAAGGAATTCTTTACAACAAGGACCTTTTACCTCACCTGGACAAAAAAGAAAATTTTAAATGGCAGAAACTTATCCGCCCTCCGTTTTTTGTTCCGGAAACAAAAAAGATTGATACCCTGCTTAAAGATTTTCAGAATAAACATGTTCATATGGCCATCGTTGTTGATGAATATGGCGGAACATCGGGTTTGTTAACCCTTGAAGATGTTATTGAGGAAATCGTTGGAGAAATACGGGATGAATTTGATGAGGAAGAGATCGTATATAACAAGCTTAACGAAAATACATTTATTTTCGAAGGAAAAACAACACTGATTGACTTTTGCAAGATCACCAATCAGGATCTCAACCAATTCGAAGAAGTTAAAGGAGAAAGCGAATCACTTGGTGGACTGTTGCTGGAGATCAGTGGCAAATTACCCAGGGCAGGAGAAAAAATATTTTTTAATAAATTTGTATTTACGGTCATGGCCGTTGACCAAAAGAGAATAAAAAGGGTACGTATCTTAATCAAATAATATGACTGTTGTCAGACATATCTTTTCAGGATTGCTAATTATTGGCCTTTGTCTCTTCTGGGCTTGTAGTTCCGATCATATGCCAAAACCAAAAGGATATAATCGGATCATCCTCCCCGAGGCCTCATACCAGAATCTGCCCGATACATTTCCTTATTCTTTTGAGTACTCCAGGGAAGCACGCCTATACCGTGACTCCTCCTGGATAAGCGAACCATACTGGATTGACCTGTATTATCCTGAAATGCAGGCAACCATACAGATATCCTACAAACCGGTTAAAGGGCAGGAAAAGCTGCTGATCGAATATCTTAAAACTGCCTATCAACTCACCTCAAAGCATGAGGTGAAAGCCTATGCTATTGATGAAAATGCATTTAACACTAAAACAAATAAAACAGCTGTGATTGCTGAATTAAGCGGTGAAGTACCAAGCCAGTTTCAGTTTTTTACAACCGATTCCACCACACATTTCCTGCGTGGTGCTTTGTATTTTCGTACAGCCACAAAAAATGACTCGCTTGCACCTGTAATTAAATATATACGGAACGATATTATTCATATGTTAAATACATTACAGTGGAATAAACCTGCAAAAAGCAATTAAAAACCATGCAGGGTTTTTTTGATACTAAAATTGAATTTTTAAAGGGTGTCGGGCCTACCAAAGCCGAATTGCTTAATAAAGAACTTTCTGTATTTACCTTCGGAGACCTTATACAACAATATCCTTTCAGGTACGAAGACCGAACCAAATTCTATACCATCAGGGAGATAAACGACTCAATGCCCTATATTCAGGTGAAGGGCAAAATACGACATATCGAAACAGCCGGAACAGGGCGCAAAAAACGCCTTATAGCCTACTTTTCCGATGCTACCGGAGAGATAGAGCTGATTTGGTTTCAGGGCGCTCAGTGGGTCTCAAAAGGCCTTAAAACAGGAATCGAATACGTCGTATTTGGCAAACCTACCCGATTTAAAAACAAATTCAATATCGCACATCCGGAAATTGAGCCTGTCACGAACAACAATAGCGAAAAACCATTTCTTCAACCGATCTATTCGACAACTGAAAAGCTCCGGAACCGGTATCTCGACAGCAAAGGTATTTCCAAACTACAAAAAACACTGATCCTCAGTGCGCGCGAACACATACAAGAAAACCTGCCAGATTATTTCAAGACGAAATATAGCCTTGTATCAAAAAAAGAAGCTCTGATCCAGATCCACTTCCCTTCAAATCAAAAAAGCCTTCTACAGGCCCGATACAGGCTCAAATTTGAAGAGTTCTTTTATCTGCAGCTGAGATTGCTTAAAATGAAGCTGCTTCGCCTGAAGAAGCTAAAGGGGCAAATATTTAATAATGCGGAACTGCTCACGCATTTTTATAATAACCACCTCCCTTTTGAACTCACAAATGCACAGAAACGCGTAATAAAGGAGGTATATCAGGATCTGAGATCCGGGAAACAAATGAACCGGCTGATCCAGGGAGATGTAGGGAGTGGAAAAACCATTGTATCGTTTATCTGTATGCTGATCGTTATTGGCAACGGAGCACAGGTCACACTCATGGCTCCAACCGAAATACTGGCCGAACAGCATTTTAAAGGACTTAAACCCTTTGCAGATCTTCTAGGACTAAAAATTGCCGTCCTTAAGGGTTCAACAAAAACCAGCGAACGCAAAAAAATACATAGTGAGCTGCTGTCAGGCGACTTGAAGATCCTGATAGGCACGCATGCACTTATTGAAGATGTTGTTCAGTTTCAAAATCTCGGACTGGCCATTATTGACGAACAGCACCGGTTCGGCGTAGCACAACGGGCGAAGCTTTGGAAAAAAAATCAGGAAACCATTCCACACATCCTGGTAATGACCGCAACACCTATCCCACGTACACTTGCCATGACCCTGTACGGCGATCTGGATGTTTCAGCTATTGACGAACTTCCTGCAGGAAGAAAAGAGATCATTACCTATCATAAATATGATTCACACAGGCTTTGGGTTTTTGGTTTCATCCGCAAACAGATTGCAGCAGGACGACAGGTTTATATCGTTTACCCGCTTATTGAAGAGTCTGAAAAGCTTGACCTCACACACCTTACCGATGGATACGAAGCCATTAAAAGAGCATTCCCTGAATATCAGACGAGTATTTTACATGGCAGGATGAAAGCTGAAGACAAAGAATTTGAAATGCAGCGGTTCATAAAAAACCAGACACAGATCATGGTGGCTACTACTGTCATTGAGGTAGGTGTAAATGTTCCGAACGCGACTGTTATGATCATTGAAAATGCCGAAAGATTTGGTCTCGCCCAGCTACATCAGTTGCGCGGTCGTGTTGGCAGAGGGGCTGAACAATCCTATTGCATCCTGCTCACATCCTATAAATTAACTAAAGAAAGCAAACTGCGAATCAATACAATGGTGAGTACGAATAACGGATTTGATATCGCCGAAGCAGATCTTAAATTAAGAGGTCCGGGTGATCTTACGGGAACCCAGCAAAGCGGTATACAGGATCTTCTTATTGCCGATATTGGAAAAGATACAAAGATTCTGGAAATAGCCCGAAATGCAGTAATTGATCTGCTCGAAAAAGACCCGGAACTTGATTATCCTGAAAACAGTACCATTAGAAAGCAGGTTGAGCATGCAAAAAAAAATACTGTCAACTGGAGCAGGATCAGTTAGATAATGCGAATTTCTATTTGATGAATACCAAATAATACGTATTATGTCCATCATTTTCTTTATCAATCCATCCATATCGCAAATTCTTTTTCGTTTTTGATGAAATTATTTTGCAATTAAACGCAATTACAATATCTTTGCAGTCCGATTTTCAGTGGAGTAATCCATATTAATAAAAGAAAAGCAATGTACGCAATCGTTGATATAGCTGGAAAGCAGTTCAAAGTAGAAAAAGAAAAGTTCTATTATGCACCAAGTCTTGAAGGAAAAGATGGTGATAAAGTTGAATTTGATAAAGTTCTGCTCCTTGATGATAATGGCAAAGTAAAAGTAGGAGCTCCTTTAATCAAGGGTTCTAAAGTTACTGCCAAGATCCTTGAGCATGTAAAAGATGACAAAGTCATCGTGTTCAAGAAAAAACGCAGAAAAGGATACAAGGTGAAAAACGGTCACAGACAAAAACTGACCAAGATCTTAATCGAAGACATAAAATAATTTAAAAAATGGCACATAAGAAAGGGGCCGGTAGTTCGAGAAACGGTCGAGAATCAGAAAGTAAACGGTTAGGTGTTAAAATATTCGGTGGACAAAAGGTTGTCGCAGGCAACATCATCGTCCGTCAGAGAGGCACCAAGCATCATCCGGGCAGTAATGTTGGTATTGGTAAAGATCATACGCTCTTTGCTCTAATTGATGGTACCGTAAGTTTCAAAAAAGGAAGAAAAAACAGGTCATTCGTTTCGGTAGACCCAGCACAGGCCTGATAACAATATTAAATTCACTTTCGAAGCATGATCATCGTTATGATCATGCTTTTTTTGTTTCAGTTTTCTGATATGTCAAACTCTGAACCTCAAATTCTTTTAATTACATCAAAAAACTTGCTCCCTCATTATTCAAATTTAAAGTTGGTCAAACTTTCTAAATACCCTCATTTACTGCCTTTAACGATCTTTACTAATCTATTTTACCCAATTCTATCTGATAAATCGTCCTCAAAACTTACCTCGTTAGACATAAATCCAATTTGAAAAATTCCAATAATCTAATAGATTTGATCTGGTTAAGGTGATCTTAACACTTTTCTCGATTATTAGTATAGAAATAGAAAATCTAAATAATTTTAAATTATTAATTAATTCAAGTGTATCTTTGAATTACATTTAATACATTTATACGCTGACTAAAAAACATTATACATATGTCAAATCAAGGCGACACCAACTTTTATGCTGTAATGCTTATCGATGATAATGAAATCGATAATCTTATCAATCAGAAAATGATTGAAGCTGCCAACATTACAGAACACATTTACACGCATACCGGTGCCAGAAGTGCCATCGAATTCTTAAAAAACATTGAGAAATTAGAGGATGTCGCCCAAAATATACTTCCGGATATCATTTTTCTTGATATCGACATGCCTCTTATGGATGGATTCCAGTTTCTTGATGAATTCGAAAAGCTTCAGGAATCAACAAAAAGTAAATGTAAAATTGTAATGCTTACATCCTCGATCAACCCTCAGGATGTTAATAAATCAAAGGAATACAGTTATGTTAAGCAATATATTAACAAACCCTTAAGCCAGGAAAACCTGGAAAAACTGGAGGTTTAATTTTTATAACTTCCTTAAATGTAGCGCATTACGGCTTTATTATCTAAATGATTATTCATTGAATAAAATTTATTTGTGCTTTTAAGTTTTCTGTAAATCAGTCCTTTACAATAAAAAATCTCCGAATATATACTTCATGATCCGATCGTTCTGATTATTACATGTTGGTACCTTATAAAAAACCAATACATACACATCAATATGTAATATTGCCAGATATTGTTTTTGCTAATTGTACAAAAACGCGTAATACTATAAATATTTTGCGGTGATTTTGTTAATTTTTCATATTCCTTACTTAGAAAAAGTTTGGATAAGAAAAACTTTTTTTGCCTGTTTGATCGGGATGTCAGCTGGTATTAATCCACTATTCTTTGCTCAGATTATCGACAAACTCTTCATCTATTTTAACCAATAGCGTAGGTGTGAAATAATCCAGTTGGTAGTTTTTCAGTTTATCTGCAAGCGCTTCTATTTTTGATTTTTTGTTTTTCTTCGAATCGCTGATCGATATCTTAAGCATCTTTGTGAAGATCACAACATGTTCACAAACATCTTTCCCCAATAACCGGATCTGACGCTGAATACTGTTTATTAATTGGTTAAACAAGTCATAATCACGCAACATACAATATTGAAGCGCCAGGATTGTTTTGATCTCCAGCTGGGCTGCGGGATATTTTTTAAGACTTATCTCGTTAAGCAGATTATTGATCCACCGTGCTGCCTCATCATATTTCTTTTTGTAGTAGCATGAAAGCGCTCTGTAGACCACATACGTTATATAGTTCGGTAAGTCATTCTTATCCGGTTCATAGTCGTGGAACAGGCCTTCATTCTCATCATACATTTCCTCGACTATGCCCATCCGTATATGCCTTTTTATTTTCGTAAGAAGGAATTGAGCCGGATAGGTGAACAAAGAATAGTTCGACAACAGATCAGCGCATGAATCATTCACTTCTTCGAAGAAGTTCTCTGCCTTGCGATATACTTTATAGTGATCGTAATACTCAAGTTTCAGATATTCGAAAACAATCCGCAAATGATAATAGATTGAATCGAGATGATAGTCTTCAAAAATTTTCTGGACGTTTACAAGTATATCTTCAATAGGTTCGAGGTCATCTTCCATTACCTCTTCCTTTTCGACATATAGCCTGTGATAAATATTTATGCAACTCTGATAAACATATAGTCTGTGCGATTTGTAAAGACCACCGACATTATTCATTTCCTTGCATAACAAGGTCAATTCCATTTTTGAATGATCCTCACCTGAAAGCACATAATTTCCATATTTCTTAAAATATTCGGCCAGCAGATCTTCTGCTTTATCAACAGCCAGGTTATACGCAACGTGCTTGTTATACGACTGTGAATAATTAAAATAATCTGCAGAATTGATATGGAGTTTTTTAAGGAATTTATAAACGATCGTTAATTCATTTGACAGGTCATAATCAAGCAACTCTTTCTCGAGTTTCTTGAGTGTTGCTACAGCAATAGCACGTTTTTTTGTAAATATTATTTCATTAATATTAGCAACTTTCTTTAGAATATCCGTTCGCGGATTTTCCATTTGCTGGAGCAAATATTCTTCGATTTTCTGATTAAGTCGTGAGCGGAGGGTATAATAAGCATTTGTATTTACCCCGAGCTCTTCCATAATCTTATTGTCGGATTGCTGCTTTTCACGCATAGCCCTTAGTAAAAAGGCTGACTTATCAGCGCTACTTTCAATTAACGAATCATAAATAGCCTCAAAATCTTCTTCTGAAAGCTGCTTAATTATATTTTTAAGCTTTGCCATATTTACACTATGTTTATAAAAATACCTAAAAAATGAATTTTTATTGATCTATCCTAAATGTAATATTTTTACTTAAAATTTAACATAAAAAAACGATTAATTGATCGAAAATTCGATTTTTTACGATTTTTTTTAATTTTTATAATATAATCATTCCATTCTGATTTGCTGAAATGCTCTCTTTCCTTCCTCTAAAAACGAAACAAAGTTTGACACATTGAGATCATAGGCCTTTGGCCCGGCAATCACATTCTCATCATGATCAATGATAATATAGAATGGCTGGGCATTATTTTTGAATCGTTTTATCTGAAAATCAGCGTTTTGCTTACCTATTGTCTTCTTAACCTTGCCGTCATAATCTGAGGTATACCACTCTGATTCAGGCAATGTCTTTTTATCATCGACATACAAGGCCAGCACCACAAAGTCATTTTTTAACCTTTCCAATACTTCAGGATCCGACCATACTCTCGATTCCATTTCACGGCAATTGACACATCCATGCCCGGTAAAATCTATAAAAACAGGTTTCTTTTGCTCCCTGGCACAATCCAAAGCCTGCTCATAGTCGAAATAACCTCTTAGTCCGTGTGGCAAGTGAAGAAAATCAGCATACAGCGGCTCAACACAAAGATCTTTATCATCTGTAGTGTTGACTTGTACGGTAGTATTTTTGTACAGATCAAAATCGAGTGTAGATGTAGGAGGCAAATAACCTGCAAGTGCTTTGAGTGGTGCTCCGAACATACC
>JBNKDZ010000340.1:0-7766 GCA_050288525.1 Cyclobacteriaceae bacterium | reverse complement strand
GTCAGTGAATCCTGCTCCAGCAATGCAAAGTTTTCGCTGTATTTTCTTCCGCTGAGAAGCGAAGGATCATATGAAGGGCTTGAGATCATGCTTAATATCTCACCGGTTTTTGGTTCTATGGCTACTACTGCTCCTGCTTTTCCTTCCATGAGCCATTCACCGTATTGTTGCAGGTCAAGGTCTATGGTCGAAACAAGGTTTTGTCCAGGAACTGAAGGAACATCAGATTTGCCATTTTTATACATTCCTTTTTCTACACCCCGTACGTTAACCATTTTATAACGTATCCCGTTATTTCCTCTGAGTTCCTGTTCATAAAATAGTTCAATGCCGCTGAACCCGACGTAGTCACCGGGATTATAATATTTGGCAGTATCTTTATCAAGCATTTTCTGACTGATTTCAGCGATATATCCCAGGGCATTGGCCATACTCGAATGATCGTATCCACGCAGTGATCTCGCATGTGCGTAAAATCCCGGATAGTTATCCAGCTGATCCTGAATGCGGGCAAAGTCTTCAACTGAAATCATTTTCATAAAAATGGAGGGTTGATACCTGTCAAAATCGACAGCGTCGTCCATACGTTCAATAAAACTCTCCCTGGTTATCTTTAAAAGATCGCAAAAACTTGTTGTATCGAAAAGATGGACATCATTTGGTACTACCATCAGGTCGAATACAGGTTTGTTATACACGATAAGTTCCCCGTTTCGGTCGCGTATTAGTCCACGATAAGGATATTCAATAATTTTCCGGACAACATTATTTTCTGCAGCAAGTTTGTATGTGCTATCTAAAATCTGGATTTGAAAAAGCTTGAAGGTATAAATGATCCCTATTAACACAATGATAAACTGAATGATATACCTCCTGTTTTCTTCCATAGTTATACGGTTTTCCTATAGAACAAATGCTGTGATATAACAATTATGAAAAAAGTGAATACGGAACTAAAAAATACGTTTGACAGTGTTGAAAAGAATAAATGGAATCCTCCTGCTTCAACAAAGAATAAGATAGCATGATGGATAAATATCAGGGGTGCTGTATAGGTAAAAAACCATGCAAATCCCAGGTTTTTTAATTTCGGAACATCCACTTCTTCATACCCTCCTCTTGGTGTTATCGAGGATAACCACCAGGGTCGTATAAAAGCGATAAACGTACAGGCAGCCGCATTGAGTCCCTGACTATCATAGAATATATCAACTCCCAATCCCAGAGAGAAACTAATCGTCATAAGAAGAAGTGGCCCGATCTCAAATGGCAGCAGAAGTATAAAGGCTATATAGGGAAAGCATAATGCGGTATTAAAAAGAGAAATATCTTTAAATAGTATGACCTGTACGAACATATACAGAAGAAAACTGATTACAACCGATATATAATTTCTGCTACTCAATATCTTTTATGTTTTTGGATTCAAGATCCTGAATTTCTTCCTGCACCGGATTTTTAATTACATACACATAGGACAACTTATAGAAATCATTGGAGAGATTCACATCTATATTGTAAAACGTGGCGTTTTCTTCAATGCTGAATTCATTAATTTGTCCGATCAGTATATTTTCCGGAAATATAGTGTTATACCCTGATGTAACAATTGAGTCTCCTTTTTGCAACTCAATATGCCGTGGCACATATAATAACCGGGTCTTCAGAGGGTCTCGTCCGTCCCATTTAACAGAACAAAATGTGTTATTTCGTTTTATGACGGAAGATACATATACATCAACATTCAGCAACGATGAAATGGTTGAGAAATTTTTTGAGGCAGAGATCACCTTACCAACTACACCTTTACTGCTAATCACCCCCATTCCCTTTACTATGCCATGGTCAGATCCTTTGTTTATGGTGATATAATTGTGCTGAAAGCTTACGGACTTATTAATTACTTTTGCCGCTAGGAAATTATAGGGTATGGGTTGTTGACGGATCAATGATGAGTCAACAGGTGTAGAAACCTTTATCGGTACCAGGCTTTTAGACAGGAGCTCTCGTAATTTAGCATTATCGTTTGCCAATTCTTCATTAACAGAGGGCAAATTTAGATATTGAACTGTGTTTTTCCTCGTTTCGTAAAGGGTACCTGCCAGAGCACTGCTCGAATGGTAGTAGGCAGCACTATGGTATGGGCTTGATCCTACCAACATCCAATAACAGATTATTTCAAAAAACAGAAAAAGTAAAAAAGCGCGATACTTGTATAATAATTGAAATAACCGATACATCAGCAGATTATGTCATCAAAACTCCTTTTAACTGGTTCAGGTTTTTCAAAGCATAACCTGTACCCCTAACAACTGCTCTCAATGGATCTTCGGCAATATGCAAAGGTAATTTTGTTTTAAGTGCCAACCTTTTATCCAAACCTCGCAGCAACGCTCCTCCACCAGTCAGATGGATACCATTGTCATAAATATCCGCAGACAATTCAGGAGGAGATATTTCCAGTGCTTTCAACACAGCTTCTTCTATCTTGGAAACCGATTTATCAATGGCAAAAGCTATTTCCGAATAGGAGATCTTGATCACTTTTGGTATACCTGTCATCAGGTCCCTTCCGCGGATTTCATAGTCTTCAGGAGGATCATCAAGTTCGGTAAGTGCTGATCCTACTTCAATTTTCACTTTTTCAGCAGAACGTTCTCCGATGAGTAGGTTGTGCTGACGTCGCATATAATCCAGAATATCTTTGTTAAAAGAATCGCCTGCAACACGAATCGACTGATCACAAACGATCCCGGAAAGGGCAATTACAGCAATTTCAGTTGTACCTCCTCCGATATCCACCACCATCGAACCGACAGGACGATCGATGTCGATGCCGATACCAAGTGCCGCAGCAATAGGTTCGTGGATCATGTAAACTTCTTTGGCGCCTGCATGTTCAGCTGAGTCACGTACAGCACGTTTTTCAACTTCGGTAATGCCTGATGGTATGCATATGATCATACGGTGCGAAGTAGGGAACCAGCGTTTGTTGGTATCGATCATTTTGATCATTCCCCGGATCATATGTTCGGCAGCATGGAAGTCAGCTATTACGCCATCTTTTAACGGACGGATCGTTTTTATGTTTTCATGCGTTTTTTCATGCATCTGCATGGCCTTTCTGCCGATAGCCAATACCTTGTTTGTGTTCTTATCTATAGCAATAATGGACGGTTCATCCACTACAATTTTATCTTTTACAATGATCAGGGTATTGGCAGTACCCAGGTCTATAGCTATATCACTTGTAAAAAAGTCAAATAATCCCATATACTTAAATTAATAAATTAAGGTCAGGAAGTTAACATACTGAAATTTACAATGTAGTTTAAAAATCACAGATAACTTACCTCAACTATTTTTAATGTTTAAAATGTCTGGTTCCGGTAAATACCATTGCCATTTTATGCTTATCGCAATATTCAATAGAGTCTTTATCGCGTATGGAACCTCCCGGTTGAATAACAGCACTTATGCCTGCTTCATTAGCAATCTCCACACAATCAGGAAACGGGAAGAACGCATCTGAAGCCATAACGGCGCCTTCAAGTGACAACCCAAAAGTTTTTGACTTTTCAATAGCCTGTTTAAGTGCATCTACCCTGGATGTTTGTCCGACACCACTGGCGATCAGCTGGCCTTTTTTTGCCAGAACAATGGTATTTGACTTTGTATGCTTGCATATTTTGCTGGCGAATACCAATGTCTCATTTTCTTCGTCCGTTGTCATCCGTTTTGTTACATTATCAAAGTCACCGATCACATCCGTCTTCAGATCACGATCCTGTTCAATAGCACCATTCAGAATGCTTTTAAACTGTTTGGTGGTCTGAAGATTTTCTTTTTGTATCAGAAGAATCCTGTTTTTCTTTTCCTTCAAAATTTCCAGTGCTTTATCTGAAAATGATGGTGCGATAAGTATTTCGAAAAACAATTTATGAAGTTCATCAGCCGCTGCTTCATCCACTTCACGATTTGTGATCAGCACACCTCCGAAAGCAGAGATCGTATCTGCTTCAAAAGCTTTGAGATATGCATCTTTTACCGTTTCACCGGTAGCACACCCGCAGGCATTGGTATGTTTCAGTATTGCAAAAGCTGTGTCATCATTAAACTCTTCAATTAGACAAACAGCAGCATCGATGTCTACCAGGTTGTTGTAGGACAGTTCCTTTCCGTGCAGCTGTTCAAACATTCCGTCAAGCTCTCCATAGAACACGCCTTCCTGATGCGGGTTTTCACCATAACGAAGAATACTGCTACGGCGTATACTTGATTTAAAACTTTTTATTCCCTGATCCTTGTTGAGGTAGTTGAAAATGGCTGTATCGTAGTTTGAGGAGATATCAAAAGCTTTGGCAGCATACAGCTTCCGGTCTTCCAGAGATGTGCCGCATTCCTGATCAGCAAGTAATTTTTCGATATCCTGATATTGCTCCATGGAGGACACGATCAGGACATCTTTAAAATTTTTCGCAGCTGCTCTGATCAGTGAAATACCTCCTATATCAATTTTCTCAATGATATCCTGTTCGGATGCCCCTGAAGCTACGGTTGCTTCAAAAGGATAGAGGTCTACCAATACCATATCAATGGCCGGTATTTCATATTGCTGCATTTGGTCTGCATCACCTTTGTCATCACGGCGTCCTAGAATTCCTCCGAATACTTTCGGATGCAACGTTTTTACCCGTCCGCCTAAAATGGACGGATAGCCGGTAAGGTCTTCTACTGCTACCACCTCTGCACCCTGCTCAGCAACAAATGCCTGGGTTCCTCCGGTAGAATAGATTGTGATATTATGCTTTTTAAGAAGCTTAATTATTGGTTCCAGGTTTTCCTTATGATAGACAGATATTAGCGCGGACTCAATTTTCTTTAAAGACATGTTTGAATTTTTGATTTATAAAGGTGCAAAGCTAGTTTTTTAATGTTAAATATTCAATGAAATACTAAACGGCTTGATGACTGATTTTCAATTATTATGAATATCAGAAGTTAAACCTTTTTTGCTACTTTATAATCCGGATGGAAAACCTTCATGATTGCTTCTTCAATAACCCCCGGATAGTATTCATATTCAAGCTGATGCACCTTATTTGCTATGTCTTCGGCACTGTCAGAAGCACTAATTTTGCAGTTGGCCTGAAACAGGATCTGCCCTTCGTCATATTTTTCGTTCACCCAATGGATGGTGATGCCGGATTCTTTGTCTTTATTCGCCTTAACTGCTTCATGAACATGCATGCCATACATACCTTTTCCTCCATATTTGGGTAATAAAGCAGGATGTATATTCAGGATATTGCCGTCATATTGTTTAATCATACGTTCGGGTACCAATAACATAAAACCTGCCAGCACAATAAATTTTATTCCGTTCAGCCGTAACACTTCATCTATATGCTGGGTTTTGTACAAAACTCTTGATGAAAAGGCATAATGAGGGATCATATGCTTTTTAGCCCTTTCCAAAACATACGCATCCCGGTTATTGCTCAATATCAAGCTCACCTTTATTTTAGGATGACCTTTAAAGTACTTAATAATTTCTTCGGCATTTGTTCCGCTTCCCGAAGCAAATATGGCAATTTTCGTTTTCAAGGTTTTAGTCAGTTAGTTTTGTTAGAAAAACATCATACTCAAAATTCCTGTAAGCATAAAGATTTTACAATATTTACTTAGGGTGTAAAATCTCTTTTGAGTATCGGCTTTATAAAGTAAATACAATAAATAAACAATTGGCAATATTAATATAAGAAAAAATTTATTTAATACAGGATTTCCCAGTTGATAGGACAAAAAGAATAGCGTACCTGTAAATAATCCAATCAAAACATACAAAAAGATCTTTGTTCGCCGGATACCCCATACGATTGGCAGCGTTTTACTGCCAAACCTCAGATCACCTTTTAAATCTTCCATATCCTTGATAATTTCTCTTATCAGGTTAATAGAAAACGCAAATATGGCATAGTTTGTTAGAAGATATATATTTTTTTGATAATAAGCTGCTACAATCATGATCGACAGGGCTGTAAGCAATGCTATTGCCAGATTCCCGATAAAAGCCATGCGTTTCAACCGGTTCGAGTAATACCACAATAGAAATGCCGTCAAAAAATAGATTATTCCGATATATACATGAAGATACAACGCAATCAGAATACCCAAAAAATTAAGAATAAAATGTGAAACAAGTACAATCCGGCGGTTTATTAGTTTTCCCACAACCACTTTGTCCGGTTTGTTTATATAATCGATCTTAATGTCGTAATAATCATTTATGATATAACCCGCTGAAGCAATAAATATCGTTGACAGGGACAGCAAAAACAGATTGATATCATACAACCGTTCAAAACCTCCATGCGGATATCCTACCAGAAATATAGCTGCAAAATATTGTGTAAGCCCGATGATCAAAAGATTCGGAAATCGTATCAGCTGTAAAAAACCATACAAAGAAAAACGTTTTTTTCTCATAGTTTGAGACCGGACAGGCTATAAAAGGTTTGTATAAAAATAATAAAATGTTTTCAGATTGGACAGTTATTTAATGCCTTACACATCATTTTTTGTTTTTTAATATTTCTTCACTAAACAATTTATAAAATTTCCTCATTACAGGATCTTTTAAAAATGCCATATGCCTGTCGAGTGTTTCGAGATCTTCTCTGGCTGCGGGTCCGGTCTGGGCTTTTTCGGGACCTATTTCCAGGCTTTTGTTCAATGTCTCGGCTATTAAAGGACGTAGTAGGTCAAGCTTAAAGCCTTCCTTTTTCAGTATATCTTCTGAAATCCGAAACAGGTAATTGGAAAAGTTGCACGCAAAAACTGCTGCCACATGGATCGCCAGACGATCTTTAGAGTTTACCTGATGTACTTCATTGCTGACCGATGACGCCAGGCTCATCAGTATTTTTGTTGTCTTCTTATTTTCTCCTTCTATTAGTATGGGAATATCCTGAAACCTGATCTTTTTTTCCCTGGTAAACGTCTGTAACGGGTAGAAAACACCGATATTTTCTGTTGCCAGATATCCAAGCTGCCTCAAACCACTGCTTCCTGACGTATGAACTACAACAACATCCTCCTGAAGGGCCATTTCCTGAGCAACTTCTGAGATCGCATCATCAGATACTGTTATAAATATGATATCAGCCTCTGATTCTGAAAAATCAAGATTCGTCCTGATTTCTGCATTGTATAACCTGCTTTGCATTGATCTGGCATGTGCTGTAGAGCGGTTGTAAATTTCAAGTACCTTGTGACCTGCATTTTCAAGTTCGGGAGCCAGATGCCATGCTACATTTCCACATCCGACGAAAGAAATGGTGTAATGATCAGCCACAATGTATCTTTTCGTATTCTTCCTGATTGTTGTAAACCTGTTTTTTCAGAAGGTTTCCTTCAGCATCATAGTATAAGATCACGTATATGTCGGCTTCGAAAACAGATTTTTCGGTCATATACACCGGGTTTTCACTTGATCCCAGGTTGATAATGTCGTTGAATGAGGCATTGATTATTTCACCTTTTTTATTGCTGTATACCCCATCCTGACCATTCATGGTGATGATGACGATTTTTTCTTCATCACCTTGTTTAAGATATTCAAACTTATCTATTCCCTGGTAGACAATCATTTTCCTCCGGATATCATAGAGCTTCCACTTCGAGCCATCCTTTACAAATGCCACTGAATCATTCCAGGATTCTATCTTATCAAAGATAAAGCCTGACACTTCTTCATTATCAAG
>JBNKDZ010000339.1:0-8312 GCA_050288525.1 Cyclobacteriaceae bacterium | reverse complement strand
TTCAGCAGGCTGGATCAATGCACTTTTCATGCAGTTTTCAGCAACAATAGCATTAAACTGATTCTTTATAACTTTAACAGAGGCACGGTCATGACCTAATATTTGTCGACTGTTAAGTGCTGTTCCAATAAAAAATTTATCCTTAAAAGTATCCTTCAGGTTGCACTGTTCACCTATAATTTCATCTTTAAATGATAATACCAATACAGATATCAATGCAAACACTGCCAACAGCAGTATTGTATACAACTTACTTTTCTTCATATTCAAATGGCTTATATTTAATTTCAATTTTCTTCAGTGGGAGGCATCACCCAAAATCTGAATATTTTCTTTTCAAACAAAAGTTTGTAAAAGGGCTAATCACATTGATTAGCCCTTTTTGATATAAAAAATGGATATTAACCTTTAATTTCCCGACAGACCGTCTGCAAAGCCTGTAAAAGATAGTTTTCGGTTATGATTTTTATCCCAAAGTCCGGATTTATTGTCTTCACTGTCAACATATCCTGATAACGAGATACCATACCTTTGTTCTGCCGATACTTTTTCGTAATACGCAGTTACAACAGTATTATACATTTCAGTTTGTTGCTGAAGTTCTTCAGCTGTTGGATACTTTGTATATATTGAAACCTGTAGATCAGAAATCCTGATCATTTTGCCTGATGCCGCAATTTTCTGGAACATTGTTGAAATAGCTTCGGTATCAGAAGACAGATCAAGGCTAAGTTGAACATTAATGCCGTCAATTGAAGCTCCCTGATCTTCAATATATGTAACATAATCGATTAGACCCTGGCATTTATCCGGATTTTCCAGTCCGTAATCACTGATAAATAAAAGATCGCCGTCGTTTGCATTATTTCTGGCACTTTTGAATGCCTTAACAGCATAGTCTTTACCTAAATAGTCCTGCCAATAGAATTCATTACTTCCCAATTCACTGCCGATACCCGTTTTCAGATCTGAAGGATTATCATCATCCATAGGTTCGGATACTACATCCCAAGCCTTTACATAAGACTTGCCGATTGTTAGCATTTCAGTAATCCAGCTATTTAAGGTATTTTCGATAATTTTTGCTTTATCCTCATTCGTCAGTTCCAAGGTATATTCAGTCTGTGATAAAACCGGAGAACCTTTTCCTGTTGGGGTATTGGTCGTTAATGTGAAGTAAAATCTGTCCACTTTAAGACCATTTTCGCGAATACAAATATCCATGGTATTTTCACCTTTCGGTAATGTATGTGTTCCAAGATTTGTCCATTGCCAGTCATTTGACCCAAGGCCCCACCAACCATAATTTGGAGTAGCGCCATTTACACCGACAAAATAGGAATCGTCTCCACCAAAATTTTCAGTGGGAAGTGTTCGTGACCAAAGCGTATATGTTCCAGCTGTATTTACATTAAACGTAAAGTTGATAAAATTTTCAGCTCCGGCTGTTGTAGGATCTAAAACATTAGCAGGGCTGTTGGCAAGCGTATGTTTATCCCCTGAGGCAGTAGCATCATCAACTACCAGCCATTCTGATCCAACCGTACCGTTTTCTGATTCAATAAATATTTCATCCGGATTTTCGATGTCGGCATCAACATCTACCACTGATAAACCGGCAACGTTGATTAAATAGGTGACATTCGGAACATAACCCAGATCAAAATGCATTTTAAAAGTGCTTCCCGCAAAATCATCAACAAAGAATTTAACTTCTTTCCATGCTAATCCTGTTTGGAAAGTAGCCGATTTATCATTTCCTGTCCATTCTATTTGAGGTTCATTTTCATTAAGACCTTCGAATGAAATCCGGCCTTCGCCTGCAGCACTGGATCGAATGAAAAATGTAACTTCATAACGGTGTCCGTCAACAACTGGTATTTCAGGGGTTATAAGCCGTAAATCCTCCGGATTTGATGAGCTGCCATCTGCAATTAGTTCGACCGCATTCAACCCGTTGTAGTCAACAATAGAGATTCCGGCACCGTCATTGGTAATATCCCAACCATCAAAACTTTCATCTTCCAGTCCGGACTTATCTAAACGGCGCGTATAAAGCGGGGTTTGAAATACTGTCGGAGCAACCAGGCTATTCAGATATGTGGCATTCTGATTTTTATGCCAGCAAAGAGATTTACCATATAAGCCTATACCTTTATTATTTGCTTCTTCAATAAGATCATTAACTGCTGAAAAATCCATAGTACCATTGTCAAGGACTATGGCACCATGCGTCATGGAATTATTAGCAGTAATTTCATTGAAGTTCGTTACCATCAGGCTGTATGTGGTTTCTTTTAATAAAAAATCACTTATTGAAACATTTGCGCCCAATGTTAAATCCGTATTAAACGAATTTAATACATTATAACTACTGATCTGCTCATTCAATATTACTTCATCCGGTTTTTCCGGAACAAATCCTGAATCGAATTCCTCGGTACAGGAAACGAAAAGCGACGAAGTAACAGCAGCCAACAATAATTTATTTATATATTTCATATTTTTTTCTTTTAGTTCTGTTTGTAATTCTATCCAACAAACAGCTCATTTAACAATTGTTGATTACTTAATGACAACACCAAAATACTCTGGTGCTACACCTCTGTCACGAACGACTAATGTATCTTTCGTGGCATACGCTACATTCTGATTTATAAAATCCACCGTATAATCCAGATATAGTGCATCTCTGTCATAGCCTCCAAGGCTGTTTTTCTCTCCTTTAGATACGAATTTGCCGGTACCTGATATATCAAAATCGCTTGAATTACTGCTTACCGTACATGTTCCTCCATCCGAAAACGATAAAACCAGGTCAAAGTCGACTGTATTTCCTCCGCCATCTTTTATTGCCAAAGGCAATGTACACTGGGTGAGCGAATTGGTATTGATGTTAACTAATTCGTTATCTTTAACATATTCTTCATGTCGCACATTCGTAATAACATTACCGCCATTATCGGTGATCTGGTCAGTGCCTCTTCTCAGATAGATGCCATGCCAGGGATTAACATATTTAACTCCATAAAGGACATAGTCTTTTGGTTGAGTACCCCAATCCGATTTGGTACAACGGTTTGGATTTTCAACCACCGGAACACCCTGAAGAATGGTATCTGCTCCCTGTACCCCTGTCATAACCAATGGAATTACGTAGTTATTGGACAAGGATAACGGATCTGCAAAAAACGCCTCTGTCAGTTGTACTTCAACACCACCCAATATACTTCCTGCCGGGATGATGATCTGATTTGAGGCAAGCGTATAATAGTCCGAAGGCATGGGTTTTACGTCTACGTCTATGTTGTCGAAATATACATTCGAACAGAGATTCGGATCTACTTCAACGTTTATGACAATATCCTTGCTATTCGAATATGCTCCGCCCATGGTAGCTTTTATAACAACTTTGTGTTCATTATCCATCGAGTTGTCAACAAACAGATCTTCTCCCAGCTCTACCGTTCTGGCAGGATATTGATTGGCAAAATAGACACTTTGATAATCGAAATCCGAAAACGATATATCCTGATTGTTGCATGAGGTTAATACTGCTGTCGAAACAGCTAACCCCATAATTATTTTATTTATTTTCATATCTTTTTAATAATTAAGTCAATAATTACTTCCATCCTCTGTTCTGAACCAGTTTATCATACTTAAGTATCTCAGAATATGGAATAGGACCATAATACATGTAATCCTCAAATGACCGGTTTTCTACATCAAATTTATTGTATACATCAGCATTGACATCCATACCCTGTGCAGTCTCGTTCAGATTTACTTTCCATCTTCTTAGATCCCAGAAGCGGAAGCTCTCAAAACACAATTCCAGACGACGTTCGTTACGGATCAGCTCACGCATTTTATCCTGATCTGTCTTACACTCTTCCAGATAGGGATCGCCACTGCTTGTTCCTACACCAGCACGGCTGCGAATAGCCTTGATGATATCGTAGGCAGAATATGTATGGCTGCCCATACCGGTAGGTCCCCATGCTTCGTTCGCTGCTTCTGCATATGAAAGGTACATTTCAGTATACCGGATTCTTGGAATGTAATGTGTTTTTCCTGTTTTAGAATTAGGATCAGCATTAACATCCATACGAAGGCGTTTTCTCATATAATAACCTGTTCTGGTAGATGTGGGCCTTACATTTATCCCGTCATCTGTTCCAGAGGCTGTACCGGTTAAAATTTCCGAGTCGGAAACGCCAGCTGTACTTCCATTAAAAATGATATACTTTGATAAACGCGGATCCCTTCCGGAATAAGGATTATCAAGATCGTATTCACTTAAATCATTATCCGGATAATCAATTGGGTATCCGTTTGCCATCGGAAATGCATCCACCAGGTTTTGTGTCGGGTTCAATTGTCCGGCACCAAACAAGGAAGGCGGGAAGTTATTTTCTTCCTGAGAACTGTTATTCGTAGAAATATTCTGTCTCCAAATTATTTCCGAAGGATTAATACCTTCTGATAGTCCGTCAATTTCACTGTAATTGGCAAAGTACGTGTGACCATTCGGATCCAGCCCGCTGATACCACCTCTGTAGTCAATTACCTCAGCTGCATAGTCTGCTGCATCTTCCCAGGTAGTGGTATTTGAAGCATCCTGGAAAGCAGGACTTGCAGCCAGTAATGCTACCCTTGTACGAAAAGTTTTTGCTATAAGTCCGTTAAATAACTGCCGGGCAAAGTGTCCCATAACACGGTTATAAATTTCTACCCTGTCGGTAACCGATTGATAGATCTCCGGAATTTCAGTTTCAGAGCTCAAATCTTCATATTCATAAGGCAGATAATATTCTGCGCTATCCAAATCCTGATAAATCTGTTTTACGCATGTTTCGAATGTAGCACGTGGCTGATTAAAATCAGATTCAACATCCTGAAGTACTGTTAATATCGGCACTCCCAAAAGCTCTCCGCCATTAGTAAATCCGGCATGAGCACGTAAGAGGTAATACATAAAAAGCGCTCTCATTCCATATGCTTCACCTTTCATTCGCATTTCGAAAAGTTTTGCCGCTTGTTCATCATCAGCCCAGTGTACTTTTGATACATTTTCCAAAAACAAATTAATGTATTGAATTGCTCCATAGGCATCTGTCCAGCGGTTCACAGGATTATTTGATGCAGTCCATGATCCGGTAGCAATGCTTAAATAATCATTGTCTTTTTGATTTGTAACAGCATCATCCGTAGCATAATCACTACCATCATAATAACCTGGAATGGTACGGTACACGTTAACAAGGAATCCTTGTGCATATGATGCATCGGTGTACATTTGCCCAACGTCTTTAAAGTTTTCAGGAGACGGGGTTAACATTTCCTCGCAGCCTGACAACGCCAGTACGTTCAGCAAAATAAATATTATATACTTTTTCATTTTTTCATGTCTGTTTTAAATGATCACTAAAAAGAAGCCTTAACTCCTATGTTGTAAAAACGGCATTGAGGAGCACTTCCTATTGAGGTCTCCATTAACTCACGTTCTCCTGAAATCGTAAGAAGGGATTCTCCACTCATATACACACTTAAGTCACGAACGAATGAATTTTGTAACATATTCGCAGGGAATTCATACGTAAGCTGAACTCTGGACAAGTCAAAACGGTTGGTCTTGTACATCCAGAATGTAGAATTCCGGAGATTGTTGCTATTGCTGGTAGCTGTAAGACGTGGGTACGTAGCTGTGTTTTTGGTTTCTTCGGTCCAACGCCCCAGAGCCACTTCAGAATATTTATCATCACCTTTAATCCAGTAATATGAACTGTTTTTAAAGCCAATAGCTCCAAACTGGCCTGTTCCCATGGCGAAAAGTGTAAATGCTTTCCATTTTAGGGTAACATTAACACCAAATGTAAACGGAGCAGCTGCCCAGCCGTTATGTCCAAGGTCTACCTGATCCTTATGATCAATAACACCGTCTTCGTTGACATCTTTATATTTCAGATCACCTGGATATACATCACTAAAAGATTGGGTAGCATGATTGTCGATATCTTCCTGATTTTCAAAAAACCCTTCACAAATATATCCCCAATACGCATCGATAGATCTTCCCTTACGATACTGATAGGAATCCTGGTATACCTCATCTCTTTGTGTTACTTCGGTTGCGATATACATCCCGGCAAAACCTAAAGAACTTTCAACTTGTCCGATTTTTTTATTCAGGTTCAGGGCAAAATCAACTCCGGTCCGTTTTTCGTTATTGTAGTTAAGATATGGAAGGAATGAAAAATCCCAATTTTCGAAGAATGATGGATAAATGGTAGATTTGCCTTGTGTTATCAAGCCATTGGTATTTTGAACAAAATAGTTTACATCCAGGGCGACTGATTTATTAAAAAGGAATGCATCCAATCCTATACGAATCTCTTCTCTTTGAATAAACGTAAGGTTTGGATTATCACCTCTTTTGGAACCTGTTGTATTGCCACCTGCAACACCATCACGCCATTGATACCAACCTCCTTTACCATCAAAATAACCTTTGTACAAATAATATTCCTCAATATCAATATCCTGATGAAGGTTTGCATAAGAGGCATTCAATTTCAGGTCATCAATAAAAGAAAAACTGTTTTTAAAGAAGTTCTCTTCACTAATTCTCCAGCCCAGTGTAAATGTAGGTGAAAAAGCATCACGGCTTCCTTCAGGTAATTTTGGTGAATGTACAACAGCACCTGTAAAATCAATATAATATTTGTGATTGAAATTATAGGTCGCCTGAAGGCCGAGGTTTGCATTTGTCACCGGGTGATACGAACTTCCTTCATGATTTTCATCACTGGAATTCTGGATCTGATAACCCCAGCCAATTAAAGCCGCAGACACATTATGTAACCCATTAAATGTGCGGTTATAGTTAAATTGTGAATTAAATGACATAGTCTGGGAGTATGTGGTTCTACCAATATATTCATTGGTAGAATTTGTGTCATCATTGAATTTTTCCAATCCAATGATCATTTCCTGACCATTCATGTTGGACCATGTAGGTTTATATACGGCATAATCCACTTTCCATGCTTCAGAATACATAGATATGTAATCCATACTATATCCTGCCTTGAAAGACAAACCGTTCAGCACCGAGCTTAGATCGGCATTTGCACCGATATTAAACATGAAAGAACGGTCTTTGTTTTTTATATATCCGGCGGCCAACATATCAGCAAAAGCATTGGTCGTATTTGTAGAGTTACCTCCCAGAAGATACTTGCCATCAATAAGGTTATTACTGTTATTGATAAGAATCTGTAGTGAACTATTATTTGGATCCACCATATCAATCGGAATAAAAAGAGGGAACTGATTCGGACGTACAGTTGCTGCTGATCCCCAAAAATCACCTCTTCCTTCATAATTGTCAGAAAAAACAACAGCTGCATCAGCAGAAGCAGTCAGCCAACTGCTAAGGTCCATATCCACATTGGCTCGTACATTATATCTATAGTCTTTATTTTTCTTTTGTTCTCCATAATTCATAAGACTATTGTTATATGACATCCCAAAGTTGGTGTAGTAACGTGCACGTTCATTTCCTCCTGAAATTTCAGTCGTCAAATCTGACCGGTTGTATGTACTACGTAAGTACTCTGAATTGTAAAAATCGATATCAGGATAATGATATGGATTAACTCCTGCATACGTATTGTATATCTCTTCTTCGGTATAAGCCAGTGGAGCACCATCATTAAGGCTGGCCTCATTTCGAAGATTCATATAGGTAGCTGCATCCAGATAGTTTGGATACGCTTTCGGAACATACAATCCAGTATTGGCTCGTACATCAATACTTAAAGGTTTTATTTCACCTCTTTTGGTGGTAATAAGAACAACACCTTTTGCGGCTTTACTTCCATAAAGGGCAATGGCGTTTGCTCCTTTAAGTACTGTAATAGTCTCTACTTCCGACGAACGGATATCGTATGTATCACGAGGAATACCATCTACAAGAATCAGCGCTGATTGTCCCCAGATATTGCCGTTAAAGCCTCCTATAAAACTCTGGATACCATCCAGACTATACGTAGAATAGTTTTTTTCCAGTAATTCAGCCATATTAAGCGTAGAAACACCTCCCAGCAAATCTTCTTTTGGAACAGAACCAAAAGCGACATTTACACGGTTGTCCTTATTATCCTGGTCTTGCTGAACTATATTCAGGCTGTCTGAATCTTCCTGGGCTTTTACAAGCTCGAAATTCAGGAGCATCAAGACAAAAAGAACATAGCCTATATTTATAAACTTTTTCTTCATTTTAACATTTATTTAAATTAATTCAT
>JBNKDZ010000338.1:0-4223 GCA_050288525.1 Cyclobacteriaceae bacterium | reverse complement strand
CCTCTTTTTTATTGTCGAAAAACAGAAAATATGAAACAATCAATGCTATTCCGATAGCAATAATCAGGAATCCTTTTCCAAAACGGGATTTTTTATTTGCAGCAGACAATGTATAAAGGTTTATTTTTCATTAAAAATAGTATAAATGCTTTTATTCTTGTTGATCCTGAACAAAAAAACAGGTTTAGTCGTATATTCAGGTCTGATTTGATGGATTTTTTAATCATTCATATTATTTGTTGATTAAAAATCCTTTACAGCATCATTCCCGGCATTTAATTCAGTAATTTAAAAATTTTATTAAAATAAGAACTACCATGAATCCCATTTTTTCTGATCGTATTTCGGATGTCCCAAAATCGTTTATCCGCGAAATATTAAAAGTAGCCATCAATGAAGAGGTAATATCTTTTGCCGGGGGGCTGCCAAACAGGGAATTGTTTCCGGTTGATGCATTAAGAGAGGCAACAATGAAGGTGTTCGATCATAATATCCGTACAGCGCTTCAATATGCAGGATCGGAAGGCTCTCCTGAATTGAGAGCATTTATCAGCAAACGATATAAGGAAAGGTGTGGACTGGATATACCTGTTCAGAATATTCTGATTACAAGTGGTTCTCAGCAGGGACTGGACCTGCTTGGAAAGACATTTATCAACGAACATGATGATGTAATAATTGAAGAACCCGGATATCTGGGAGCCATTCAGGCGTTTTCAGTTTACAAAGCAAATTTTCATTCAGTACCTGTGAACAACGAAGGGATGGATGTTGAAAAGCTCGCTGAAGTAGTAAGATCGACTTCCCCAAGACTTGTATATACCGTGCCCGATTTTCAGAATCCTTCAGGAATTAGTTATTCCAATACGAACAGAATGGCTGTTGCGGAAGTTCTGAAAGATAAAAATATATTGATTGTCGAAGACGATCCCTATATCGAGTTACGGTATTCAGGTGAACCTGAGAAAAGCTTTAAGGAGATCCTTCCGGCACAAACCATATTGCTCGGCTCGTTTTCAAAATCTGTTGTACCATCATTCAGACTCGGGTGGATCGTAGCTACGGATGAGATCATTGACAAGTTGCTGGTAGCCAAGCAGGCATCTGATTTGCATAGCAATTATTTTTCTCAGTGCATACTTACCGAATATTTGAAGGCAGGGTATTTTGATGCACATGTAGCAGAAATAAAAAAAGTATACAATGCCCAGCGGTTAAAAATGATCAAATGTATAAAAAAATATTTTCCGTCAGGAATAGGCTATACAGAACCCGAAGGTGGCATGTTTTTATGGATCACGCTACCGGAAGGACTTTCTTCTATGGAGTTATTTGATATTGCCATAAAAAAGAAAGTCGCTTTTGTTCCCGGTCATCCGTTTTATGTCGGAAAATCGCACACCAATACCCTACGGCTGAATTTCTCCTGTGTTGACGAAAAGGGTATTGAAGAAGGTATCAGGAGGCTTGGGGCTTCTGTAGAAGAACTTTTGCATACAAAACAGAAAAGCCTTTCAAACTAGTCGAAAGGCTTTTTCTTACATATACAACAATTATTATCTACCCTGCGGGTCATGTTTTTGGCGGTATATATTTCGGTTGGCCCTTTTCTGTTCATTGCGTATATGTGCCCGTTCAGCAGGTGTGACTACACCATCTGCTTTTGCGCGATGTTTTGTTCTGTTGATATGCCTTTGCTGACGTTTTAATTGTTTTCGTTCATGCCTGGTCAGTTCTCCGCTTTTAACACCTTCGGCAATACGTTGCTGCTGACGTACCTGATGTTTCGAAACAGCTGGTGTCGACTGAGCATTAACAATAAGGATAGTTCCAAATAAGAAAATAATTATTAAACCTAACTTCTTCATGACTTTCTATGTTTAGTATACATCTAAATATTGAATTATGAATCTTAGATGTAAACAAAACAAAAAGGTTTAATCGGGATGCAAATATTCTGTGTTTCTCTGAATAATCAGGATGTCTAAATGAGGGATGAATTATTATATTTTCATTAATTTTATTATATTCGCAGTGTTATAAAAATGTATTTCACTAAATATTGAAATAATTTAAATAAAAACGATGTTTTTTGAAATAATTTAAAATTAGCATTGTGAAATATTATCCGAATATTCAAATTGATACCGGATACGAAAAAGAGACAAACTAGTTCAACACATTTCAACATAATAATCTATGAGTGCACCAAGCGAACTTAAAGAGTTAACATTATTGTTTGATATAAGCATTGCCCTTAACAAGAGTAAAAACATTAAGGATGTATTGCGGCAGATCCTTGAGATGATGGCTAAATACATTGGTATGGAAAGGGGAACCATTACATTGTTGAATAAGGGGACTTCCGAAATTTTTATTGAAGAGGCTTACGGGCTGTCAAAGGAAGAAAAAGCCAGGGGAAAATATAAGGTCGGAGAAGGCATCATCGGAAAGGTGGTGGAGTCCGGAATGTTGGTATTCATTCCGCGAATATCGGATGAGCCACAGTTTCTGGATAAAACAAAATCGCGTAACCGAATAAATAAAGAGGATGTTTCCTTTTTATGTGTTCCTATCAAACATGACAAAGAGGTGATTGGCACACTCAGCGTTGACCGCGTTTTTAACAACAATCTGACATTTGAGGAGGACATACGTCTGATATCCATAATAGGGAGTATGATTGCCCAGGCATTGAAAGCCCGTCAGGAAGAGCATGAAGAATTACACCGGTTGCAGGAAGAAAATAAGCGGCTGCAGTCTGAGCTGAAAATTAAATACAATCCTGCCAATATGATCGGAAACGGTCAGGCGATGCAGGTAGTTTATAATCTGTTGTCAAAAGTAGCTCCTACCAATGCCAATGTGCTTATTACGGGCGAGAGTGGTGTTGGCAAGGAACTGGTAGCAAAGACCATACATTTTAACAGTGCGCGAAGCAACAAGCCCTTTCTCGAGTTCAACTGTTCGGGATTGCCGGAAGCTATGCTCGAAATTGAACTGTTTGGTCAGGTTACGAAAGATGCTGACGGGAAGGAGAATATCCATTCCGGGATATTTGAAAATGCTAATGGAGGGAGTGTGTTCCTGGTGGATCTGGGAGATCTTTCGCCTGCAATTCAGACCAGGATCCTGAATCTTCTACAGGGCAAAAAACTGATCAGAGTTGGAGGCAAAGAAAAAGTGGATGTTGATATACGACTCATCACCGCGACAAGTAAAAATATAGAACGGATGCTTGAGGAAGGAAAGGTGAAGGAAGAATTATACTATTTACTCAATGTATTTCCGGTTTACATCCCACCGCTGCGTGATCGCAAGAGTGATATCCCGCTGCTGATAGATCATTTCATTGAGCGCTGTAACAAAGCACATAACCTGAATGTGAAACGGATCAGTACTTCCGCTATTGATATGATCATGAGCTATCACTGGCCGGGTAATGTCCGGGAACTGGAGCAATGCATTGAAAAGGCGTGTATCCTGAGTAATACCGGAGTGATCTATGGTTTTCATTTACCTCCAACATTGCAGACACCGGAATCTACAACAGCACCTGAACGGGGACCGCTTCAGTCTGTACTTGCAAAAGTCGAAAAAGAGCTTATTCAGGACAACCTTAAGCTATCCCGTGGCGATCTGGACATAGCATCCGAGAATCTCGGTATTACGGTAAAACAACTCGAAATGAAAATTGCCGGTTATAATATCGATCCGAAAAAATATAAAGTAAAAAAATAATTGCAGAAGAACCCTGAGAGCAGAGTTGATTGTCTATGAAAGAAACAGAAATATTGATTGCTGACCTGAATGATCCTGTTCATGCTTCAAACTATTTGCGTCTAACAGCAATGTATATGGCAGATAAAATGGGTGGTGTGGCTCCCTGGACTGAACAGCAGCGGAAAAAAGTACTTAAAGACCTGAAAGTTCATCCGTCTAAGCTCATCCTGCTTGCCAAATCGGGCGATTCGTATATCGGGGTATGTACCTGTTTCATGGGGTATTCTACCTTTATTGCCAAAGGATTGATAAATATTCATGATATCTATGTCGATGCTACATGGCAGGGCAAAGGTGTCGGCAGGCAATTATTGAAGGGTGTTGAAGCATATGCCCGAAATCATAATTTAGGACGAATAACCCTTGAGGTGCGTCACGACAATATCAATGCTCAGGGACTGTACAAAAGTGAAGGATACATAGACGGAAATCCACCTATG
>JBNKDZ010000337.1:0-5789 GCA_050288525.1 Cyclobacteriaceae bacterium | reverse complement strand
ACACATCCGTACTATCAAAAAGTATCTGTCCGTGTCGATTCAATAAGCGCTTCAGGTGCGTCATCAGCTGTACAAATCCATCCATTGTTCCAGCTATTCCAATGCCATTCATTAAGAGCAATATAGTATCAAACGTTCCGCCTGAATAGTGATACACATCACCTGCAACAGAATTTCCGATCCCTCTTTTTTTCATGACCCCGACACATTTATCTGAAATATCCAAACCAACAACATCAAATCCTTCATTCTGAAGGAACAGGGTATGTCTTCCAGCTGCAGCACCGACATCAAGGACTTTCCCAAAACACAGACTTAGGGCGTATTCCTCCATCTCTGAAAAATCCTCATCAGTAAAAAAATAGCCATCAACAGGAATTTCTTCTGGTCTGCCGTATGAATTGTGCAGGATTAATGATCCGTCAAACCGACCCTCATTAAAATCGTACAGTGCTTCTCCAAAAATGTCTTTCATGATCTGAAAAGTCAAATTTTCAACATCCTGTTAAGGTATAAATATTTTATGCAAATTATGCTCTGACAATATTAATATTATGTTTTGTTCTGAAAATAAGCGTTATATTGGCGCCTTTCTATTCATAAATGTTTAATCGGATACTAAAGGTGCAGTAAATGAATTATCTGGGACATTTTTTTCTGGCGCAGAATGATCAGGATTATCTGGTAGGAAATTTTATTGCGGATTGTGTTAAAGGCAACCGTTATCTTGACTATCCAGCCAGGATTTCTGATGGCATCCTGATGCACCGTAATATTGATTTTTTTACTGACAACCATCCTCAGGTCAGAAAAAGCAGGCAACGTCTGTTTCCAAGATACAAGCACTACAGCAGTGTAATTATTGATATGTATTACGACCATTTCCTGGCTATTAACTGGAAGGACTATTCGGATGTTTCACTTGAGGATTTTTCATCATCCATTTACGAAAATATAGAACCTTACACAGATATTCTCCCTGAAAGATCTAAATACATATTTCATTATATGAAGAAAGGTAACTGGCTCACCCGGTATGCCACAATAGAGGGGTTGAATAAGTCTTTTCACGGGCTTTCCGAACGTGCAAAATTCAGGTCTGACATGGAACATGCCACAAAGGATCTTCAGCTGAATTTTGGATTTTTCGAAAACGAATTTAGATTATTCATACAAGATGCCATGAAAAAGTTCCTTTACCCGGCTGATTGAATCTCATAAATCACTGACATACAAGTAATTACATACTAATAAGTTATATTATTTCCTGAATGTAATCGCCGGGATGAACAATGGAATATCAAAAAAGAATTTATTTCTGATTTTTTTAATCTTTCCAACAAAAGGCATACATCCAAAACCACAACCATTAAGAAAAAAAACCATCAAATTGTCACAATACAATATTATACGCTTCTTCTAAATCCAGTCAAATCATATCACACTGATTGTTAGAGCATTAATCAATACTTAATCCACATATAATCCTTCTAAAATATCAAATAAACCAAATTACATATAGCATACATAACAATATTTAATGAATTTTATTCCTAATTATTTTACACAAAATTTTTATAATCTTACAAGGGTGCTGTGCAAATTTTTCTTCGATCGGAATAAATCATTAATAGTCGTACCTTTAATATCCGGTTATACTATAAACAGCAATTTTAATCCGTAAAGTCATGGTTTTGTTTTTACTTTATTTAATTTCATTAGTATGGATGGTGGTATTTCTGACGAATTTCATTAAACCGTTCAGAAGAAAAAAACAACTTGAAAAGAACAAGATCAAGTTCATACCGCTTAAGAAATCTACCAACCCGCATACGAAATATTATGTTCTTGATTCAGGCGAACTTATTGAAATAATTAAGTAGCCCCGAATTATTCAGGTAAAGAAAGCCTTTGGAATATAAATATTTCAGGGGCTTTTTTTGTTAATATGATCCTTCCTGTAGATCATTTCCTGTTTGTTGCATAGACAATTTTTCGTGTGTTTACTTTTCTTAATTCCTGCTGAATATCTGAAATTATCCCCATAGGCACTTCCTTATCAGCCTTTAGCAATATAATGATCTGATCTCTTTTATAATAAGGAAGCTTTTCTTTTTCGCTCATGACATAGGGAATAATATCATCCGGCTCCAGCAAACTTCCTCCTGCCTCTATTCTTGGGGTTTGTCCAAACAATTCTGTATTATCGGGAATACCCACAATAATTGAACTAACTATAGATTTCTTTTCTATTTTTTTCAATTGTTCCGCATCCGGGATTTTATATTTGAGCACATCCCGTTCTTCTTTGAGTACGGTTGTCACCATAAAAAAGAATAACAGCATAAAAATAATATCCGGCAATGCTGCCGTAGGGATACTTGTATCCTTGTCTGAGAATCTTGATCTAAAGTTTTTCATTGTATTTGTGTGTTTGTTGGTTCAGAAATAGAGATATTCATTGGAATACCGGCACGTGCTGTTTTGTAAATCCGTTTCTCCTCGGGATCAGCCATATCAAGTCGTCTGAAATCCTCTGCAGTGATCCCAACTCTTTGGCCATATATTTCATAATATGCTCCCTGAATGGCATCCAGCGTCTCAATAAAAGTGTTGTAGTGTGTGCCCCGATTATATTTAAGGGAAACAATGGCCTTTTCTGGATTTTCAGACAAGTCCGGCCGTGCACCATTGTTCATTACAAATGTTTTGATCCTCGATCTCAGATGTTCAAATCCTGTAAAAACCTCATCTTCAACCAGAATACTGTTTTCAGAATTGATATTTATTTTAAAAATATTCCGGTCCTTAAAAGCTTTGGATACCGGTTCATCCATATATTGTGGCAGCACCATATTCAATCCCTTATCAGACTGAATGGTCGTGGTTACCAAAAAGAAGATCAGCAATAAAAAAGCAATATCAGCCATTGAGCTTGAATTGACTTCTGTTTTCTTTCTTTTTTTTGAAATGTATCATGGCTTTTTTTCTTCATAATCATTTCCATTTTATATTCGTAACATTTTCAATTAAAAATGTACAGATGATCCCTGTTTCAATTTCTGATACCCTAAAAAATAAATTCATCCGGCTCCACCTGGGCTGTATTCAATGTTCTGTAGTTGTGCATCCTTCTGAAGGCGCTCTTATGGATAAAACAGGATCCGTTAGTATGCACAAACGTTCACAAATTGACATCCGGGATATCAATCAGATCCCGGCAATTCTATCGACCCGAAAGGCCTATAAATTGCTTGGCAAGGATCCGGGAAGATACAGGCCCTCTGCGGAAGCACTGCACCGAAGGATTATACAAGGCAAGGACCTGTACAAGATCAATAATGTTGTTGACCTTCTTAACCTTGTATCGCTTGAATCCGGTTATTCAATTGGTGGGTATGATGCCGCGAAAATTAACGGACCAATCCTGTTTGATATAGGAAAAGCTGGAGAACCATACGATGCGATAGGCAGAGGCATCCTGAATATTGAAGACCTTCCGGTATTCCGCGATGCTCAGGGACCCTTTGGCAGCCCAACCAGCGATTCAGAGCGAACAATGGTCAACGATCAAACCAAGACATTTCTTATGATCATTATTGATTTTGACAATGACCCTTCGTTAAAAAATGTACTTAATAACAGTATAAAGTACCTCGACCAATTTGCACAGGCATCCGACATTCAATCGGAAATTGTCTCTATCTGACATGAAAAACACTTATTTTTGCGATTATTGATCATTCTGTTTTCCCATTTTAAAGATTTTTAATGGATATTATCCCAAAATGGGACGGTCAATTTTTTAATTTTTAACTAAAACCTACCTGCAGGCCCCTGCGATCACATTATGGGTGAATGGCACAAAAATTGGATTAATACTCTAAAATTTATAACTATGACTAGAGATTATTCCATATTAGAATTACTTGAAGACATCAAACCTTTAAGAATTTTGTTAATTGATGAGGACATAACCTCGCAGCTAAGGACAATCCGGATATTGGATGAGTGGTCGAGGAATATTGACGTTTGCGGATCTGTAAACGGCGCAATTAAAAATATACGGATGAAATGTTACGATCTGATAATTCTTGATCTGAACATTTCACTTGTAGAAGGCTTTGAATTAACACGTATCATCGAAAGCAAATCAAAATTCTGTCATTTGAAAACTTCCGTGATCGGACTTACGGAAATTGATCATCCGTTAATGAAGAATATGTCATCCTTCTCACAGATTGATAATTATGTATTAAAATCGTCGAGAGATTCTATTTTGATCAATACGATTGTTAATCAATGCTATTTACCTAAAAATTAGTTTTTGATATCATTTTTCATTCAGACTATCAACCAATGCAATTTTATCGGTGAAATAATCCTTTTTAAGATCTGATGAATTTTAAGGTTCGGAATTATTACCTTTGCTAAAAAAAATGCAAAAAAACAGGTTCATTCAATTTCTTTCTTTTGCCGACCGCCCACTTATAGTACGTATATGGATGTGGATATCCATTCTGATCCTGGTTTATTATGTAATCAGGTTTACCTTTATCGGCAATGCCATACCAACTGAAAACGATGCTTATTTCATGGCTTTCGGTATTGGCTCTATTGCCCTTTATGTGCTGATCTATGGTTTTGACTGGAGCAAATAAGAGAAAGCACAGCGCAAATAGCTCAGAGCAAAGCGTTTTTTAGATCCCACACATTCAAAGAATCTCCTATAATTGAGTGTTTGTTATAAAGGAAATTCAGAAGTTGATTACTTTCTTAATAAATCATTAAATATCGTTGCTGTATTTACTCAATTCACCTGGATACCGATCGATCAATAATTACTATTTAACTAAAAATCCAGGCAAACAAAAAGCCCCATAAAAAATTACGGGGCCTTGGTATATCTTTTCAGTTATCGATTAACCGATTGAGATTCTTACAAATTTTGTCACTGTCAGTGCAGCATTTACTGATTGCAGATATTTTGCAATAGTCATGTTATTGTCCTTAACAAAAGCCTGATTTAAAAGGGTATTATCTTTGAAGAACTTATTCAATTTTCCTTCAGCGATCTTGTCGACAATATTTTCAGGTTTTCCTTCTTTAATTGCCTGTTCTCTACCGATTTCCAGTTCTTTTGCAATTATATCCTGATTCACACCATCTTTATCAACGGCAACAGGATTCATGGCAGCTATTTGCATAGCAACGTCACGACCCGCATCTTCAACATCTTTACCATCTGTACCTTTCAGGGCTACAAGAACACCAAGTTTACTGCCTGCGTGGATGTACGGGATCACTTTTTCTCCTTCAAGGATTTCGAGTGCGACAACATCGATTTTTTCACCGATTTTACCTACCAGTTCTGTCACCTTATCACCAATAGTCAGATCACCGCTTTTCAGTTGTTTCAGATCATCAATCGAAGCAGGCTTATTTGCAAAAGCAGCTTCCAGTACTTCTTTTCCAAGGTTCTGGAAATCTTCATTTTTAGCAACGAAGTCTGTTTCACAACCAACACCAATCAGAACTGCAACACTTTGATCATCGTTTGTTTTGATAAAAACAGAACCCTGAGTTGTTTCTCTGTCTGCTCTTTTCTCAGAGACTTTCTGGCCTTTTTTTCGTAATATTTCAATAGCTTTATCATAATCGCCCTCAGCTTCGACCAATGCTTTTTTACAATCCATCATGCCGGCACCGGTCATTTTTCTGAGTTCGTTCACTTCTTTTGCTGTAATTGCCATTTTGGTAATTTATTTTAAATTGTCAATAAAAAAATT
>JBNKDZ010000336.1:0-3322 GCA_050288525.1 Cyclobacteriaceae bacterium | reverse complement strand
ATTTGAGACATCACCATAAAATGGCAGATCTGTCAATTCGGAAATTTCGGTCTGCTCCCATTCCGAAGGATCAAGTGCTATTTCTTTTATTTTATACCCCTTAGGCGTAAAGGTGCTAAAAACCATTTTTCGACCTTCAGTATCTGTCGAAAGGCTGTAAATACCCGACTTCTCGCCATAAACCTTTAATATTTCATTGCTTTTCCTGTCAAATGCATATACTTCATTTTCGCCTGAAAAGGAAGCTGAGAAATAGATGTACGCTTCCGTAGGCCATGTTGGGCTGAACTGATGCTTGCTATATTCTGTAAGATAGGTAATCTGTCCGTTTTCTGCATTCACAGCTGCCAAAGCTGTTTTCCCATCTGCATTTCGTGCATACGTTATAATGTTTTTGTTGTCAACATCCCATTTCGGGTAGGAGAAAAATACGTTATCAGGATTTGGTATCTTTTTAATCATGTTACCAGACTTGCTTTCAAGAACACAAAGATAATTTTCCTTACTGTCACTGAAGGACGCCACAATCCATTGACCATCCTGTGAGATATCGGGTGAAAACAGCTTGGATCGGTATGTCAACCTGGTCCTTTTTTTTGTTTTGATATCGTACACCACAATATTTGAATACGACACCCAGGACCACCGTTCATGCTGTCCGTATTCTGCCCAGACAATCTTGTTGTTGCGATACGAAAAATAGTTATCGATCACCCTGCCCTGGATGCGGATTCGGTGTTGCTTTCCGCTGGCTCCCAGAATATAATAACTTCCTGTTTTTTTATAGCTCGCTTTATAGACAAGCACTTCGCCTTCAGATGTCACATACGGATATCTATACGAAACGAAATCGTTTTCTTTTTTCGTGTCCGGAGAAATAAGTTCGCTCTTGTCATTATCTTCCTTTGCAAGCCAGAGCGAATCATAATACTTGAAAGCGCTTGAATAAAAGGCATTTACAGGCATCCCGGTCCTTCTTTTGATAGCGCCTGAGAACGGATATGTCAGGCCTTTGTATTTGCCGGCATCTTCCAGGATCCCTTTCCAGAAGTCGTTTCCATACCTGTCCCTTCCGTACTGGCACAGTAGGTATCCAAGTTCATAATGATTGGGGACATAATCTTTGAATGAACCATTCCGTGCTTTTTGATAGGAATACGATGTTCCTTCCATCCGGAGGCTTTTATACCCGTCATAAAAAGCAGGCTGCCTTCCCCTGCCCTGATCGGAAAGGGACGTTTCCATAACCACGGCATCGCCTTCACTGAACCAGTTTGGGATACTCCAGGTTTTCATTAAGCTCCAGCCTGCCTCTCCGGTAAGGTAGTAGGCCAGGTTGGTAAGTCCTTTTCGGGCATTTACGCTTTGCATCACATGCCGGTACTCATGAATTGCCAGCAGATCAATCCATTTCAACCCGAGGTCAAACGTCGCCTGGGGTTCCTGCAGATGATATTCGGAACGGAAAGGTGCCAGACCCACATATCCGTTTGGGACAACCGAGTTTTCCTGAAGTACCGTATTGATCTTCCGGTGTTTTGTTCCTATGGACCGGTAATTATTCCGTCTGAGATAATGGATCATATTTGCCACCCGTTGAGCTTCCTGCTCCCTCCCGTCAGGGAAAATGACTCTTACAGTGTCGGTATCTATTTGCTTCCAGTTAACTGAAGCAGGATTGCCGCCAAAATCCTGGGCGGAAACAGACAAGGCAAGGATATTGCACAGAATTAATACAAAACAACGTTTTCCTAACATCCGATTATTTGCTTCTGATTTGGTTAAATATTAAATGCTTTCCGGATCTCAGGCATGTCTTTTTGAATATCTCCTGAGGGTGTAAACGGCTTATAAAACCGGATCTCTTTGTTTGGCCAGTCCAAAACACACCGTACAATCGGCACTTTTGCCTGAACAGACATATAATAAAAGCCTGTTTTCCATTCGTTTACCTTTTTACGTGTGCCTTCCGGAGCTATTGCAAGCCTGAATTCTTCATGCTTGTTAAATATATCAACGACCTGATCTACCAGATTTGTCCGCTTCGACCGGTCCACCGGATACCCTCCCAACATCCGGAATATCCATCCGTGGGGAGGTTTGAATAACGAAGCCTTACCCAGATATTTTGATTTCATACCGGTGGCCCCTCGTACCAGTACCCCGAGAATAAAATCCCAGTTTGAGTTATGGGGAGCCACAATGGTTATATATTTTTTCTCATGTTCCGGGAAATCACCGGTGATCTTCCACCCTGATACCCTAAGGATAAAACTGCACAGATACTTCACCATTCATGTATTCAATCGCCTAAATATACTAATTATAACAGTATATAATAATTGTATGTTTTAATGATTACAGGCAACTGGTATCTTCACTTTAATAAAACGATAAATGCGCCAACAATACATCGCTTTTTTTGTATATACATGAGAACCGTATTATCACAATGATGAATTCTTTTTGGTACCTACAAAACGCAGATCTTTATAAAATACTATGTCCTCATAAATTAAAAGAATATACCAGCAGGCATTTTCAGGAATTTAAAAAAGGCGATTTTATTTATATGGAAAATGATCATGCCGACAAGGTGTATCTGGTAGGGCGCGGAAAGGTTAAGATCGTACATTATCGTGAAGAAGGGACAGAGATGATTATAGCTATCCTGAACAAAGGAGAGCTGTTTGGTGAAAAAGCCATCCTGGGAGAACAAAAAAGAGAGGATGCTGCGGTTTCCTGCACGAACGACACACTTATTTGTCCGTTGGATCGTGAAACGATGTATACACTAATGCGCGACGATCAACGGTTTAGTCTGACCATTTATAAAATACTGGGATTCCGGTTAAAAAAGCTTGAGAGACGGCTGGAAAGACTCTTTTTTAAAGATACACGAGCGAGGATCATTGAATTTGTTAACGATCTTATTGATTATGAATCAGGGGAACCGGATTCCGGAATGGAGATTCCGCATACGTATACCCAAAAAGACATCGCAGACCTGATAGGTGCCACCAGAGAAACCGTAACCAAAGAATTGATAAAACTCAAATCAGAAGGGATCCTTTTTTACCAACGCAAGCATATAAAAATAGTAGACATCGATCTGTATCGCACATTATTGGAGAAATAAGTAAAAAAGTTTATCCCAATTTGAAATTTGTCGCCTCCATGACATTATGACCCTTTCATCCCCAAATGTGTTCCACAACACATTTTTTGAGTTGCCCCTCTTCTACTTTTACATTCGTAACCAAATAAAATTTATCAGAACTATGAAAAATATATTGATGCTTTTTATTGCACTGGGCATTCT
>JBNKDZ010000335.1:0-7459 GCA_050288525.1 Cyclobacteriaceae bacterium | reverse complement strand
ACGTTGGGGGCTTCTTACAAAGTGAAATTTGATAAGTCTCAGTCTCTGAGGTTCGGGTTATCGGCTGGTTTGGGATTTAATAATTTCGACCTGGCTGAAGCCATTCGTTCCGGCAACGGAGGAGATCTGGATCCGGCATTGACCAGTGCCGTCGAAAAAACGAATCATATTTCAGGACAATTCGGGATCTATTATCAATATGATCAGTTAAAACTGGGATTTTCACTACCCCAGTTGTTTAAGCAATATTCAACCGATACAGAGAATTTTCAGGAAGTGGTCTTTGACAAATTTGATAATTTCGCTCTTACGGCAAGTTATAAACTGAATTTCGGAGTTAGTGAATTTGGCCTGGAACCATTTGCCATGTATCGAAAAAGCGAATTGTCGTACAGTTTTCTTGAAATGGGAGCTGTTGTGGATTACAGAGATAAGCTCTGGGCAGGAGGGAGTTACCGCACAAAGTATGGTATGACATTTCATCTTGGAATGAATATCAAAGAAAATGTAGCACTGGCCTATTCGTATGAATTGGCGACCGCACAGACAAATGGCCTTGGAAACGGAAGCCATGAATTCGGTCTCAGATTCCGGTTCGGACAGCGACCAGAAAAAGCTAAAAAAGAGAAGAAACTGATAACCAGGACTCCGGCACTTTACGCACCTCCGAGACAGGAAAATAAAGAGACCCCTGCTCCGGCAAAAAAGGAAACACCTGTTGTAGTTGACTCCGAACCTGTAAAAGTCGTTAAATCAAAAAGTGATGAAGAGCTGATGGCTGAAGATGAACTCAACGGGCTTCAGGAATATACCGAATATGAGTTTGATGAAGACACTGACCTGGTGGATGAAGAGGGGAACAAGATTGATAAAGTTACGGCAACACGTAAGTTTGTCGTTCCGGGGAGTGTTACCAAACAAGGTACGGATTTGGTGACATTTGAGAAAATTGATGATTTCTACAGAGAAGAGAATGTTAGGTATAAAAGTACTGACAGCGATGTGAACCCTGGTTACTATATGATACTTGGAACGTTTAAAAACCATAAGGATGCTCTGGAATTTTCAAGGATCATGGATGACAACGGGATTGAGGTGAAATGTGGTTTTGTAAATGACAAAAACCAATACTACGTTTATACGGTCAATACAGAAGATAATTATCAAAATGCCAAAAAGATCCTTGAGGAGAAGGTTAATAACAGCGCTTACAAAGAAGCCTGGATCCTGGAATAAGTGAACAATTTGATGATCGATTGGTTTTTATTTGAAAAAAAGCGATTTTCAGGATGTGGCAGAAAAATTCTGTATATAGTAGATGAATAATATCAAATAATTAATATGGCAATACTAAGCAAACTTAAAAGGCTTGTTAAAGGAGATAAATTACGTATAAGAAATTTACATTATAAGCCGGATAGCTGGTTGAAAGATCTGAATATCAAGCCCGGGTTTGTACCGCCTAAAAACAAATTCACATCAAAAATTGACTATCGAAGGCTTGTGACTAAGTCGATGGGTAAAAAGCCGTTATGGGATCAATATGGAAAGCTGAAAGACTATCCGCGTGAAATTGAAGAAGGAGCTACCAGATCATCGTCGGATGTGAGCACACAACGCAACGTAGGCAGGTTGTATACATGGCTTATTTCACGTCTTAAACCCGAAGTAATCGTAGAAATAGGCACTGCTTTTGGCGTTTCGGGAATGCACTGGCTTGCCGGGCTGGAACTCAATAAGCTGGGCAAACTATACACTTTTGAACCCAATACCATCTGGGCGGAAATAGCGAATAAAAATCTTGCTGCAATCAGCGAACGTTATGTCCTTACCCAAGGCACTTTTGAAGATAATTTTAAATCTGTTCTCGGAAAACAAATGATCAATCTGGCATTTATTGATGCCATCCATACCAGCGCATTTGTTGACAAACAATATGATCTTATCAAATCAAAGCTTGCACCTAAAGGCATCGTGATTTTTGATGATATTGATTTTTCCGACGACATGAGGTCATGTTGGGAAAATATCGTGTCGGGAAAGGATGTCCTGGGAAGCCTCGAAGTAAATGGTATCGGGATCCTTGAAGTGAAATAGTACAGATACATTTTTGTTATGCGTAATCTTTCATTGCTCTCCTATAGGCGTTTAACACCCTGAGATGTTCATCAGGATTCAGTTTATCCAGAAAGGTGGTAAGCAACGGGTGATTAAACTTTTCATAAAACGATGACCGTATAAGTTCAAAGGTTTTAGGATCAGGGATCGACAGCAGCAGTTGTTCAACTTCACAATAATTATCCGGTTGATTGATTAGTTTACCAAATTGATCCACATAATTCGAAATCTGGTTTGACATCATTCCTTGCAATACTTTATAATTTTCCGACATGTTTCTTTTAATTCTTCAACAAGCTTACCTTCAAATAATTCAATTCCGTCTTTTATAGTTATCGAATATTTTCTGAACAGATAGAAATTTATCCGTTCAAAGTTTGATATCGTCGGAATTTTTTGAATCTCATGTTTCGTCTTTTCAAAACATTTCCGCTTCATTCCAAAATATAACGAATCGACCAGAAAAGATTCATTGTCAGAAGGGAAGCCTATGAATTCGTACATTCGACCAGTGGTTATTTCTTATGTTGCAATATTCATATTTAATGTGTCCTGATAATTATCGGATTTTAAATAATATGTTATTTCTGATGAAATAAATGCAATATCCTGTGCAGTGGGAAGGATTCAGGACCAATGAACAAGGATTTGTCCGGTGCAAAGTGCAATGAGCACAGGTAATGGGAGGAGATGTTTGCCAAATACTTAAGCCCCGAACCGGAATCAATACTTCTCACTCTGAATTACATGCTTAAAAAATCTTTTATCAATCAGGGATATGAATTTTCAAAAAAACACTTTGCTCTTTGCCATACAATCCCCGGTCTTTGGTAAAAAAAAGGGTCTCACCGGACCCTTTTTTATGTGTATTGTCTATTATGATTTCAACACAGCCAATGCCTCTTCATTTAAGGCTTCCGTCATAAAGGGGATACCGGTTACGTCGGCTGTCTCTCTGTTGGAAGCGATAAGATCTTCTCTTTGTATCTCGCTTAGAGTGAATTTCCTTGCACCTGCCATAAACTGTTGTAATCCTGCCGCAAGTTTATCAGCATATCCATACATGGCGATGGCACCAAACGGGATGTTTTTCATTTCCTTCGCACCGACTTTGTTTTGAACGGTTTCCCATTCAGAGAATATTTCTTCCGGATATTTTCCGTATTCGGAAACAAAGGCTGGCAATGTCTCCCAATGACCATTCAGAACTGCTTTCCTGTCCGGGAAAAATACCCCTTCGATATTGCTTCCGAGGAAACCTGAGATCATAGGGGCTCTGCCAAGACACACAAGTTTGGCGTACGGGGCGCCAAGAGCCAAAGCTTTAAAAAGATGATCTTCTCTGGCAAATCCTCCCGCAAATGACAAGTCCGGGGGCGTAATGCCTTGCTGTTCAAGGATCTGACAGTATTCAAGCGCTTTTGAGTGCAGAGCTATGGAAGGAATACCCCAGTGTTGCATCATATTCCACGGACTCATGCCTGTACCACCTCCGGCACCATCAATGGTAAGGAGGTCAAGATGGGCGTCTGCCGAATAACGAATCGCCATTGCCAGGTTTTCCATTCCGTAGGCCCCGGTTTTTAATGTTATGCGTTTGAAGCCCAGCTTTCTCAGATAGGCAATGGAGTTCATAAAGTCTTCTCTCACAGCGTTCGATGAATGCTTGTTCGTCGCTCCCAGCCGACTGTGACGCGCAAAGGATGTAACTGCATGGTTTTCAAATCCTTTGATGACAACAGGGTCATAGGGATTCGGGTCAACGATATATCCCCTGTCTTTCAGGAATTGAGCATAATCAAGACTTGCAACTTGTATCTCACCGCCAATATCTTTGGCGCCCTGGCCCCATTTAAGTTCTATGATGATGTCATTTCCGTATTTGTCGATCAGAAATTCTGCAACACCATTTCGAGTGTCTTCGACATTCATCTGTATGATGATCGCGCCATATCCGTCATAGTAACGTTGGAAATATTCTATTCTTCGTTCCAGTTCGGGGGCACTTTCAATTTTTCCGTTTTTTAACACAGACATGCGGTCAACTCCGACAACATTTTCTCCGACCACGATCGGAAAACCTACCAGTGCAGCTCCTACCGCGAATGAAGGCCAGTATTTGGCAGCAATAAACGTAGAACCTAATGCTCCCGTCATGATAGGAACACGGTTTTTGGTTTTGATTTCTTTGCCGAAGCTACTCTCTATGCTTACATTGGTGAATATACAATCATCCGGATCGTCCGAAAGTCCGTTTGGTACTCCGTTTGATCCATAAGCATATCCCTGGATCCGCAATCCCTGATATCCGATCCCGATGGAACTGATATTGTTGGCTCCGGAAGTTGACTCGCCAAATCGTCGGGGGTATAACATTTTCCGGCCTTCGAGGCAGGAAAGCCAGGTTTCACATTTGCCTTTGCATCCCGAATCACACAGGGTACAAAGGCCTGATTCGCATACGACACCACGATTGTTTGCGCCCAGTGCATCATTGTTTTTTGAATACTGTATCATGTTTTAGTAGTTGAAGGATATATGAATAATAAGATAGCAGTAATAAGGATTTATGAATAATTCCTTATACAATGAGACAGAATAACTTAAAACAGATCGTTTTAAATATATCAAAAGCAGGCATTTGTACTGAATTGTTACTTTATAAAGCTGTTTTATCAATAAAATGCGTAAATTATATCTGTTGATATATAAAAGTGGCGCAAAATATTAATAATTTCTGTTTTTACCATCAAAAGACAATAAAAAATACTGTGTGATTGTAACGGTTCTACGATAACTTGAGCCTTGGCATCGGAATTGATGACAGGTCCGCAAATTCACCGGCTAAATATTTGAAATGAGCAGCCATGGCGATCATTGCAGCATTATCAGTACAATACTCCAATTTTGGAATATAAATGTCCCACATGTTTTTTTCGGCCATATTTTTTAGCTTTTCTCTCAATCCGCTATTTGCTGATACGCCTCCTGCAATGGCAATGTGCCGGATATTTTTCATGCGCGCAGCTTTCCGGAGCTTGGATAACAGCATATCAATTAGCTTGCTCTGAATGCTTGCACATATATCAGGAAGATTTTCATCAATGAAAGCCGGATTGGTTTTTAGGTTGTCCCGTAAAAAATACAAAATAGCCGTTTTTATTCCACTGAATGAATAATTTAATCCCGGTGTACTGGTTTCAGGAAATTTGAAGGCTTCGGGGTTGCCTTCGCTGGCGTATTTATCGATCAGTGGCCCACCCGGATAGGGCAGTCCGAGTAACTTCGCAGATTTGTCAAACGCTTCTCCCACAGCATCATCGAGTGTTTCTCCAAGCACCTCCATATCAAGATAATCCTTTACCATAACAATCTGTGTGTGACCGCCACTGACCGTGAGGCATAAAAAGGGAAATTCAGGTCTGGGTGCATCAATAAAATGAGCAAGGATATGGGCCTGCATATGATTGACGGTAATGATCGGGATATCCAATCCGACTGCCAGTGCTTTAGCAAATGAAGCTCCGACCATGAGTGCTCCCAATAGGCCAGGACCCTGTGTAAAAGCGACGGCATTAAGATCACTTTTTGCTATATTTGCATTGTTCAAAGCCTGGTCTACCACCGGAATGATGTTTTGCTGGTGTGCTCTTGAAGCTAATTCAGGTACCACACCACCATATTTTTCATGAATGGCTTGAGTTGCTATGATATTATTAAGTATTTTTCCGTTTAATATGACAGAAGCGGAAGTTTCATCACAGGATGATTCGATTGCTAATATTTTAATATCCATATTATTTTGACAAAGAAAAAAAAGAAATCGCAAGTTAAGAAAAAACGGTTTTTAGGCATAGCCCTGAAAATCAGTTTATTTTTTCTTATCTCGTTATTTCTGCTTTCTGTTGTAATAAGCATACCGGCAGTTCAGACACGGATCATTAATAAAATCACTACAGCAGCGTTTCAGAAGATCAACCACGTGGTAAATATTGAGTATATAAATATCCGCTGGTTTGATACGATTCTTATGCGTGGTGTGGAAGTGCGTGACACCAAAAATCAACAAATGGTAAAAATTGACCGGGTGATCCTTGATTTTAAACTGGGCGACCTTATTGCGAATAACAATATAAATTTTGATAAAGCCATTTTGCAGGCACCCTCCGTGCGCATGATTAAAAATGCACCGAGCGGACAATTTAACCTCAACTATTTTATTGACCGGATCAAGAAGGAATTCTCTAAAAAGAAAAAAACGAAAAAGCCGAAAACCTTCAGCATGGATGAAGTAGTGATCACACAGGGCACCTTTACCATGTTCCGTCCCGACCGGGAAATTGTCACCGGAAGGTTTGATCAATACCATTTTACGCTCGAAGATATAGGCGCCAACCTCGACAATTTTACGGTGCTCGGCACGGATCTGGGGTTTGAACTCCTGGAATTGCAGTGTGTGGATTCTGCGACACATCTGGATATAAAAAAACTCAACATGCGATTCCTGAATACCCGGCAATCCATGGAGTTTCATGAGATGGATATGGAAGTAGGCAATTCCTCCATATCCCAGACCATGATCTTCAGATTCGAGAAGCCTTCCTCTCTCAAAGAATTTGTGGATAGTGTCGAAATTGACGCAAAAATATCCGAATCGATTATATATGCCCGTGATTTGGGGCAATTTGTGCCCCCTGTTAAGAAATATGATGAATATTATCGGTTGAAAGGAAGTTTGGAAGGGCTGGTAAGCCGGTTTGATGCGGAGGATATCGAGCTTGAATTTGGTGGCAACAGTTTTATTCACGGAGATATCGGAATGTACGGACTGCCATCTTTTAACGAGACCTTCATCAATGCTGATCTGAAAGATGCCAGCATCAGGGTGGATGATGTGATCCCGTATATTTCTGAGGAGGCATATAAAAGCCTGTTCAAATTCGGGACATTTAACTTTAACGGAAGATTTACGGGCTTTCCGGAAGACTTTGTCAGTAATGCTTCGTTTGATACCAATCTGGGGAAATTCACGACAGATATGAACCTGAAGATTGATAAAGAGAAGAACAGGCTGGCTACCTATTCAGGAAATTTGAAAACCAGCAATTTTAATCTTGGAAAATTTCTGGGGGATACTACAACTGTTCAGTTTCTGGATATGACCGGAAAAGTGCAGGGTACCGGGCTGACAATAAAAACAGCTCAACTTGACCTGGTTTCTGAAATCCAGAACATAGGCATTAAAAATTATAATTATCATAATATAAAGACCGATGCCACCCTGGCAGACGAATTTTTTAATGGAAATCTGGTGATCGACGATCAGAATCTAAGCTTTACC
>JBNKDZ010000334.1:0-4564 GCA_050288525.1 Cyclobacteriaceae bacterium | reverse complement strand
CGGAAGGATATACTTTCAAAGGCGATTCAGTGGTATTAGGAGCAGCGATGCTTGATGATACATGTCTTACCAATACTCTGGTAAAAGTACCGTTAAAAACAATTAACCGTCACGGACTTATTGCCGGAGCTACTGGAACGGGAAAAACAAAGACATTACAGGTATTTGCCGAACAACTGGCTGAGCAGGGAGTTCCTTCATTGCTTATGGATGTTAAAGGAGACCTGAGTGGTATCGCTGTTGAAGGAAAATCAAATTCGAAAATTGAAGATCGTCATAATAAATTAGGCTTTCCTTTTGAGGCTGGAAATAGCACGGTTGAGTTGCTTTCCTTGTCAGATGAGAAAGGCTTAAGGCTTCGTGCAACTGTAACTGAGTTCGGTCCGGTACTGTTTTCAAAGATCCTGGACCTCAATGAAACACAGGAAAGTATTGTCTCGGTACTATTCAAATATTGTGATGACAACCAATTGCCTTTGCTTGATCTGGAAGATTTCAAAAAAGTGTTGCATTACATGATAAATGATGGCAAGGAATCTGTTACTAAAGAATATGGTGCAATTTCAACGTCATCTGCAGGAACCATACTTCGAAAAGTTATACAGCTCGAACAGCAGGGAGCTGATACGTTTTTCGGAGAACCATCCTTTGATGTAAATGATTTGTGTCGCATTGATGAAAACGGGAGAGGAGTGGTTTCGATAATACGGCTTTGCGATATTCAGGACAAGCCGTTGTTATTTTCGACTTTCATGTTGCAAATACTGGCTGAGATATATGCTGTAATGCCTGAAGAGGGTGATCTTGACCGGCCAAAACTTGCTTTGTTTATTGATGAAGCACATTTGGTATTTGAAGAGGCTACCGATGCACTTCTTGATCAGATTGAGGTAATTATTAAACTTATCAGAAGTAAAGGAATAGGTGTGTTCTTTATTACCCAGAATCCGGATGATATCCCGGAAGATGTGTTAGGACAGCTTGGATTAAAAATTCAGCATGCTTTACGGGCATTTACAGCTAAAGACAGGAAGGCGATTAAAATGGCAGCTGAAAATTTTCCAATAACCGATCATTATCAGACAGACGAATTACTTACCTCAATGGGAATCGGGGAAGCCATCGTGACAGCATTGAATGAAAAAGGAATCCCAACTCCTCTTGTCCATACCATGCTACGTGCTCCCAAATCTCGGATGGATGTGTTGGAAGCGTCAGAAATTGATGCATTAGTTGAAAGATCTGCTTTGATCAAAAAGTACAATACAGAAATTGACCGTCGTAGTGCTTATGAAATTCTTTCTGAGAAAATTGACATAGCTCAGGAAAAAGAAAATCAGGAAAAACTGGAAGAACAAAAGAAAAAGGCAGAAAAAGCGTACTCAGGCAGGAGGGAGAAAAGCACATTTGAGAAAGTATTAAATAGCTCGGCAACACGTCAGGTAGGTCGAACACTGGCACGTGAAATTACACGGGGATTACTTGGAGCGTTGGGAGTGAAGACCACTACTTCACGTCGTACCCGAAAAAGGAAAACAAGTTCACCTTTTGATCTGTTGTTCGGATAAATTATTATTCCAAAACCGTAAAATTCATTAAATCATAATAGTCAGGGACATCGTCATCTGTATTGATAATGATGCCTCCGATCATACCAATTTTCTGTATCGGAAATTCCTTGTGTATGGTTCTGGCATACCGATACATAGTGTCATGTGTCAGGGCATATGTTTCTTTGGTTATTTCGATCATCGGAGCTACTGAATCAATTATTTGATTTCTCTTCCCAATTAGTTTTTGATATATAAAATCAATCTCATAGTCATCTGCACTATAATTAATTGCACCAACACCTCTTGTGAGGCGGTCAAGATTATAGGCAAGGCCACCACAGCATGGTGTCTCTTCTTTCTGTCCAAAGCGTTTTACCGTTCCGATATTATTTTTTGCTGAAATTCCGATATGTGGACCGTAGATTAGCAGGAGATTTCCTCCATCCGGGACATGACTGGCCATAGCTCTCATACCGGTAATGCCGCTAAACGGATATCCGGTTAATCCACCCATAAAAAAGTGGTTTCGAAACATGTTAACTATCGGTACAGAAGAGATATTTAGTTCATCCGGACAAACAGACAATCCCAGAATGCTGTTTTCCGGCGTTATATCATGAGCGGAAATCAATTTGTTGTAAATGTCGTTAAATATTTTTTGACTTTCCAGAGCCTTTGGATAATGCTCATTTATCAGAATATCTTCTTTTATCATAACAGAGTTAAACGGTGAAAGATAAAGAATTGAATTGGTTTTATAAGCCAAACACAGGAATAATTCAATTGTTTGAGATATAAATTAATATAATAAAAAAAATATATTCAACCAATTTTATAACACGACTATAGTCTTGAATATCAGGTTTATAATGGCAGGATATTAAACCTTTCGCGCACAATCATACATGGTTCAGAGGAATAAATATTTACCTGCCGGAATGGAATTACAATTGTCAGTTTTTTTAAAAGTATAATTGTTATTCCTGTCTATCAACACTTAATAATTCAATCTCAAATATCAGGGTTGAAAAAGGAGGTATAGGCCCCATATTTTCTTTTGAGCCATATGCAAGTTCAGCAGGGATGTAAATAATCCATTTAGCTCCTTCAGACATAAGAGTTAGAGCTTCTGTCCAGCCGGGAATGACCTGATTTACACCAAATGATACAGGTTCTTCGCTTTCTCGTGAGTCATCAAAAACGGTTCCATCAATCAATGACCCTTTATAATGAACGGTTACCATATCATCTATGGAAGGGGTAGTACCTGAACCCTGAACGAGGATCTTATATTGTAATCCGCTTTTCAATTCTACTACACTATCTCTGGCTTTATTCTCCAGGAGGAAGTTTTCATTTTTTTCCTTATATTCTTTATACTTGCGAGAGGTCATTTCTTCATGTCTTCTGGAAAAGTAATTATTCAGAAATTCCTGAGCCTGTCGGGCTAATGTCTCATTTCCACTATTAGCTTGTTCAGCTTCGATCCCTTTAACCAGAAGGTCGGTTTTAAAGTTGAAATCCGTGAATTGAGATCTGATACCATTACTCCATGCTATTCCCAAATAATAATTCACCGAATCCAACTCGTTTGTAAGGGCAGGAGCAGAATTTTCCTGTGCAAAGGCAGAAAAACAAAATACCAAAAAACTGAATAATGCGCTTATTTTCTTCATAACACTATAAATTGTGCTGCTAGATACACATATTTTTAAAAAATACCTATAGTTTTTATTCTGATAATCAAAAAAAGCCCTCATTAAAAGGGCTTTTGGTTTTTCAAAATAGAATTATTTTATTCGTTTATCTTGTTAAGAGCAATGGTGTATTTGTCTTTCAATTGCTTAAGCTTTTCATCCTTTAAAGCATTGTATTTTTTTGTGAAGATATTCTGTTTGATTGTTTCTTTTACCTCTTCAAATGGTTTGGTTCTTTCACCATATTCTTCCACTTTATACACTAGTATATGTGTTCCGTTATTTTCTAAGGGGTTCTGACTAAGCGATAGATCTGCCATATCGAAAATGCTTTGTTTTACACTATTGCTTAAAAAAGAAGTACTGTCGAAGTCAATAGTGATACTGGTGTCACATTTTACCAATCCTATTATCAATACAGAATCACAGAGGTTGTGGGTTTCTCCGTTTTTGATCATTGTGTTTATATATTCCAGGTTTCTCCAGCATGATTCCTTGTCTCGAAAGGTAAACAGACTGATCTTTGATTTCTGACCATCTTTATAAGAGGAAACATTTGCATTATAGTGTTCAAGCGCTTCTTCATCAGATACTTTTCCTGCTTTATTGTAAAATTCATTTTCTTCATAATTGGAAAGGATAACCCTGTTTTTAAAATTTCTCCTGTCCAATACGTATTTCTTGTCATTTTTAGTTAAACCGATACTGTCTGCTTCATAATAAAGATATTCCTGCAGTACTATATCGTTAAGTAAATTGTACAGGTATTCTGAGTCGTTTGTAACAAGAAGGAACGGACAATTTTTGTAATAGTGTACAAGCTGCCTTATGGTATAATCTCTTTTTTCACCTTTGAATATATAATTCATGATAACTGAATCCATATTGAGAAGTGAATCATAATCTTTTTGCTGATATTTTGTGTTATTTAATACACTGTAAATCGTATCTAAATATTCTCTGTGAATTGTAGGAAGAGCCTTGCCTCTAACTTCATTCTGTTTGGATGAGGCAATTTTGTATGAGGTATAATCTTTAACTATAAATTCCAATATTTCCTTTTCATTTTCAAATGGTTGCTGATTGATGTTTTCTTTTTTTACCATATGCAGGACAAATAACCTGTTATTAATATTGAAATTTGATACTTCATTAATGTCCATGCCCAGAATTTCATCACAATATTCCATGAGTTCTGCTTCAAGAGGCCATTGCATCTGTTTTGTATAATAGAAGATGTTTTTGTTATCTTCGGTATTCCTGATCAGATCAGCAAATTCAGTAGCGTTTTTTACAGTGCTATTTCCATTATTA
>JBNKDZ010000333.1:0-3450 GCA_050288525.1 Cyclobacteriaceae bacterium | reverse complement strand
AATCATTTCCTACGTCAATGATCACCAGAAACTCCTCTGAATGACGGCTTTTAGTTGTTTTTTCTTAGATTGACGGCTATTTTAGATTTTCTCCCTGTACTCTTACTTTTTCTTTTGTGTTATCCCCGGCCAGTCGTCTGTGCGAAACGGAGAGGCGGGGAGGCCTTCCATGTTGTAAAGATTCACGTCATCAGGATTGTCTGCCCAGCCATATCTAACGGCAACAGGATTTTTTACCTTGTCGCTTTCTACCACGATGGTATTTCCTTCTTTATACGCTTTTGCCCAGTGAAACACTTTATCTGCGCCAGCAATGGTAAATCCTTTTGCATAGCCGTATTTATCCCTTACATCAAGACCACTACCGATATAATCGAAGGTGATTATGGCTTTGTTTCCCTCAATCTTCATAGATTTATAGATCGGACCCATTGGAACAATGTCTTTGCCATACGCAATTTTCAAGGCGCTGTTTGCCAGTCTGAAACCGACATCCTGCTTGTTCCTCGGATGTATATCGAATGCCTCACCAATATCAATGGCTACGGCCATTCCGGTGTTCGGGAGTTTTAGTGTCATGGTCTGAGCTTCCCGTAACTCGGCCCAGTCGCTGTCGCCCGGCTTGTCGGCAGGTGCCATGAAGTTGGCCAGTTGCACGAACAGGAAGGGAAAGTCACCCTGTCCCCATACTTCACGCCAGTTATTGATCATATTCGGAAATAATTTTTGATACTGCCAGGCTCTGTCAGCATTTGCTTCACCCTGGTACCAGATAGATCCTTTGATGGGGAATTTTATGATCGGATGGATCATGCCGTTATAGAGCAATGAGGGCAAACTGTTAGGATCTATGGCGGTTTGGAGATAAACCTGACCTACTTTATAGCGCCATTTTCCGGCAAGGGAAATGGTTTTGTCTGCGGTTTTTAAGATCATATCTGTAGGATTTCCCCAGAATCCTCCTCCTCCTCCCGTATCATCAACACGTACCACGAGGATGTTTTTGCCAAGGATCATATCTTCCGGCAGGATATCATATTCCCTTGGCTCGCTGTATTGTTGTTCCATCGCACCGATCTTTTTCCCGTTGAGCCAGGTGATGTCTGAATCATCAATTGGTCCCAATTTTAATTTGGCGCTGCCTTTCAGATCTTTTTCATCCAGGATGATCTCTTTGCAATACCAGACAACACCGTCAAATCCCGGCAGTTTGTCTTCTTCCCACAGTCCGGGTACGATCGCTTCTTTCCATCCCGAGAAGTCATGACGCGGGCTTGCAAAGATTGGTTTGTCGTTCAGATAGCCCTCGTCTTCAACCGGAAGGTATCCGATAATAGCCCGCATGTTTTCTTTAAGTTTTGCCAGGCTGGATGCTTCATCAAACATTTCCAGTTTTTTCAGTTCTTCATCAAATTCACCTGTTTTTTGTAAAGATTCGGTACTTGTCCAGGTTTCAATAACCGTACCTCCCCAGGAGGTATTGATAAGACCTATGGGGACATCAATTTGTTGTTTGAGTCCCTTGCCGAAGAAATATCCTACAGCAGAGAAATCACCTACTGTTTCAGGGCTGCAAACTTTCCATTCGGCTTCGCCGATATCATCAAGGGGTGTTGTGCTTACTTTGTTCGGAACAGTAAAAAACCGTATGGAAGGATAGTTGGCATACGAGATCTCTTCTTCTGCCATTTTTACATTTTGCACAATCCACTCCATATTGGATTGCCCTGAACAGATCCATACATCGCCGATCAGAATATTTTTCAACAGGATTTCTTCGTCTCCGCTGATTTTCATATCAAAAGGGCCTCCTGCTTCCATGGGTGCGAGAAAGACCTCCCAATAGCCTTCCTTGTCTGCTTTTGCCGACAATTTCTGGCCGTTAAATTCTACGGTGATTTTCTTGTTCTTATCCGCTTCTCCCCATATCCGCACATTTATTTCCCGTTGCAACACCATGTTATCTGTAAATATGTTTGGCAGGGAAACTTTAGCCGAAGCATTCGAAAATATTCCCGTGACAATCAATAACAGGAAAATACATCTTCGGATTATCAGCTTCTTCTGATGAATAGGTATCAAGTGTGTCATAGTTCGTATTGAGTTATTTTTTTTTTAAATCTATAAATGGATTGTCAGTTTTTCAAAAACAACCATTGAAACATTTTTTTAAAGCTCACCTTTGTGCCGTGGAGTAAGATCCCAACCCTGTAAATTCTTCCGGCTACCCAGGCAGAACCGACAAATCCAATAACCATTATAGCCATGGATAAGAGGATGTGCCATGCCGGCGGGTCAAAAGGTATGCGCATCATCATCACGACAGGAGCGAAAAATGGTATTATAGAGGTCCAGAAGGCGAAACTGCCATGAGGATCCCGGAGTACCGGCGCCAGAAACATAACAGATGCCAGCAGGGGTAAGGTCATGGGCCACTGAAACTGTTGCGCATCTGCATCACTATCTACGGAAGAGCCGATGGCGGCATAGAGCGCTCCGTAAAACAGGTAGGCGGTGATAAAAAAGAACAGGAAGCTCCCCACCAGCAACGGGAAGTTAATGGTATCTATTTTATCCATGATCTCGATAACCTGCATTTGGGAAGCCGTTTGTTGCTGCTCGATATTGATCCCTGTTGTTATCTGGTCGGGAGCCGGTTTGAATTTCAGGGAAGCGAACTGATATATGGCCGTCGTTAAGAATATCCAGATTATAAACTGAGTCAGGCCGACAGCTCCTATACCCACAATCTTTCCGATCATCAGCTGGATCGGCTTGACAGAAGAGATGATCACTTCGACGATCCGGCTGGTTTTTTCTTCAATGACACCCCGCAACGTCTGTACGCCATACATCAAAATGAACATATAGATCATTAATGCCGACACGTACCCGACAGCCGTGGCAATGGCTGCATCACCTTTCTTTTCTTCCTTATCGGAAATATTGACAATGCTTAATGATACATTTGTATGGATACTATCAAGTGTTGCCTTATCAAGGCCGAGCGACCGGATTCGTAGCTCTTCAATTTTGCTGTTAAGGAAGTATTCAATTCTTGACTGTGTTTCCAGTCCAGGGTTTTTCTGAACGATAAAATCGATCCCCTGCGGGTTATCCAGCGAAAATGGCGGGATATACAATATGCCCTGTATCACATCCGATTTAAGGTCTTCCCTTGCTTCTTCTACCTTGCGGTGGGTAAACAAAAGCTTTAGGGCTCCGGGCTCATTGGTGTGATCCGAATAATACCCGCTTTCATCTATTACTTCAATAATTTTATCATCGCCTTCTTTTGAGGCAAGCCATACAGGTACGATAAACATCGCCCCAAAGAGAACGGGACCGATAAGGCTCATTATGATAAACGAACGTTTGCGTACCCTTGACAGGTATTCTCTGGCAATTATCAGTAAGATCTTATTCATGCCTCTTTTTCATTAACTTTTT
>JBNKDZ010000332.1:0-2669 GCA_050288525.1 Cyclobacteriaceae bacterium | reverse complement strand
TAATGAGAATAAACATATCTTGGTCATAACCCTGACCCACTAATACAAATCAATATGGACAGGCACGGTCATCTCCACATTTACGGGTTTACCATGTATAGTTCCCGGAGTGAATTCTTTTAATTGATAAAGTGTTTTTAATATCGACCTTTCCATAAATCCATTGTCACATCCCCGGATAAACCTAAAATTAGTTACCTTACCGGTTTTATCAATCATGAAATGCATAACAAAGCTTGTACAATTTAGACTGTTTTCCATCGCAGGCATATTAATCTGCATATTTCGGAAAATATCCAAATGAACTTTATCGATTCCACCTCCTTTATACGTTGGCATTTGTTCACAAAGCACATAAGTAGAATCGTCAACCGGTTTAACAACAGGAATTACCTCAGGGAATACAATCCCTGAATATTTTATCTTACACAGAGTATCATCCTTTATGTCCCTCAGGTAGAAATCACTTGTTTTTTCAAGAGGAATAAGCTGTTTCGCATAACCAACTTCCCTGAACCCATCAGATAAGTGGGTTAACCGGTACAACGTATCACTTAGCTTTTGGTAATTCCATTGCTCAGTATATCCTTTATAATACACCGATATCAATGAATCCCCTGTTCGTTTAAACGAAAATGTCCTGTCATCTCTCAAATATCTTCTCCCATCGTAATAAAAACAATTTTCAAGTTTGGCAGAATCATTGTCAAATCTTATCAACTCCCTTGCATAATTCGCAAGAAAAAAGGTATTCATACCAACGTGTGATAAGATTTCCAACGAATCCATATCAGCATAATATTCTATGCGTTTATCAATTGGAATGGTGTCCTGGTTATAAGAATTTATTCCGATTAATATCCCGGATACAACAAAAATGATGTATTTGAAGAAAATTGACATAATTGTATATTATTCATTCGCATTTTTTATCCGCCGGAGTTTACAAAGGAGGACAATCGTTAACACATCCTACAGCCCGTACCGATCGATCAGATAAACCATTGAGGCCAGTGATGCACAGCCAAGTTCCAGTTCCCTCCGGTTAACTATTTCGAAAACATCTTTTGCAGAATGGTGTATATCAAAATAACGCTGATCACTGGGTTCCAGCCCCAATAAAGGCACATCCAGATCTTTTAACGGACCAATATCTGCCCCTCCATATCCTTTTTCAAAAACAAATAACCGATACGGCTTAAAAAGAGCAGACCAGGATTGAACCTTTTTTATCACTTCATCAGAAGCATCTATACTAAATCCCTGTGGCAAAAATCCTCCGCCGTCAGATTCAATGGCAACCACATGTTTTTCTTTATTTTGTTGTGCCATTTTTGCATATTCCGTTCCACCGGCCAGTCCGTTTTCTTCATTCATAAACATCACTACACGGATAGATCTTTGGGGCCTGTAATTTTCCTTAAGCAACCGCATAGCTTCCAGTGAATGTATAATACCAGCCCCATCGTCGTGGGCACCTTCTGCCAGGTCCCAACTGTCCAGATGGCCTCCAAATACAATATATTCATCAGGGAACCCGCTTCCGTCTATTTGCCCGATTACATTATAAGACAACACTTCTCCCTGCATCTCACAATTAGTCCGGAAATAAAACTCCAGGTTTGAATCCTTAGCAATTTCCTTGCTCAAAAGCTCTGCATCGTTGGTTGAAATAGCCACTGCAGGAATTCTTATGTTTTCTGTACCATAATCTGTAGCACCGGTATGTGGAAAATCATCCATAGAAGTCGTCAATGAACGCACGACTACCCCAACAGCTCCTAATTTACCGGCCTCCTGAGGGCCTGCAAACCTTATATTTCCGGCTTTGCCATACATTCTACCGGTTGAATATAGCGACAAATCCATCGGTTCATTCAAAAACACTATTTTACCGGCAACTTCATTGCCATGATTTTTCATTTCTTCCAATGAGCCGAACTCAACAATATTTCCCTGTATCCCTTTTTTACCGGTACCAACAGAGTTACCCAATGCAGTAACACTGACTTTGGTTTTACCAGAGGAACCCATAATCTTAGCAACTTCCTTCTCTCCCCGCACCCATTTCGGAACATAAACAGGCTGTAACCAGACAGAATCCAGTTTGTAAGATTTCATTAAGTTTTTTGTCCAGGTAATAGCTTCCGCAGCACTGGCCGAACCCGATAACCTGGATCCGATATCTTTACACAAATACCTCAGGTTTTCATAACTCTGTCCATTGACCAAAGCCTCGTTAAAGAATTGTTTTAGCATGGCCGAGTCATTCTGTCCGTGAGATAACCGGATGAAAGTCATCATTATAACAAGGAATACAAAGGTAAAAACACGAGATGGTTTCTTGTTCATAATTAACTGTTTAGAGTTGACAAAATACTTTACAAAGATAAACCTGTTTCTTATCAGGAATTGAACTTGAAACAATAAAAAAAGATTTTTGTTTGAATTGGCAAAATGATCTCGGTGTTCTATTTTTCATCGTATTTTTAACTGTTCAAGAAAAAATAACTTTATAAGTAATATGATTCAGCTTATATCTAATGACTAATCTGATATGATATTTCCATTGTTGTCCCAGTACACCTGTTCACCATCTACATATTTCGAACGAATTTCCCCGGATTCATACCAGCTTTTTTCAGTTTCACTAATAAGCATATTATCTT
>JBNKDZ010000331.1:0-1935 GCA_050288525.1 Cyclobacteriaceae bacterium | reverse complement strand
GATATTGAGGTTGAACCTAAGAGATATATCCCACGTCATTTATTTAAACTCAGTAAGTATACCAATGATGTATATGGCGATATATGGTTGGCGTATGTATCAGGCCCGGATCCGGTAGAAGTTTCAACTGAATGCAGGATTTTTGAATGTTTTATCATTTCTGAAGTTGATGATACAACAAAGATTGTTGGAATTATGCATGCAGAATTAGACGAGTTAACAATGGAACCAGCACATTGGACTGCATCAATGTACAATCCATCTGATTTAGATATTAAGAACCTTGGGGAGTTTGTTGCCATTGAAAGGTATAAAGAGCCAAAAAATGATGGTTTTTCGATGGAGGATTATTTAAAAGATAAATAATCTCTGTTTGTAATAGCCAGGGTTTTGTTGTCCTGATTTTGGGTAGTGCGATGTGGTGTTTCTAGAGATACGTGAGACACAAACCATGACATGGGAGACGAACCTGCATGAGAATACATAAAATTTCGCTTTGGAAGGAGTTCTACCTGATACGTTCTACCTGTCCTGCTTTCAGAATTTGTTTTGCTTCTGCTTCAATAGAAGCTTCTTCCGTTTGTAAAGAGCAACCTATAGCATGTGCCTTATCAGATAGTACAAGAAAAAAAAGGTCGTCCAATAAATGAACGACCTCTATTATTTTTAATGCAAAAATGCAACCCAGTTAGCAGGCAATTCATTAAAAGGTGTTTTAACAGCCACTATATGATCCTTGTAGTTTTTTGAATCATTGACAAAGTATGTACCTCTGAATACATGAACCTCAAATTTGCCTGAGCCTGTTTTATATCGTTTAAATGCAAACAGATCCGGGCGGCCTGACTTTAAATCATAATCACCAAAGCGGAAAAAGAACTTATCTCCAGCCTGATGAAGACCCGTAATTACACGATCATGTTGTTGAAATAAGACCTGAGGATAGTAAATCAATATTTCTGTCATTTTTGATGGTGTATAGTTTTTGTGTATCAGCACCAGATTGTCTCTTTGTCCTGTTCCTTTTGCACAATGGTACTCCCATTCATAACTGTTATTGGCATTCGGAATATTAACCCTGATGCCGGTCTGAAATTCAGGACTTAAGTATGTATGATATTTCAATCCAAAATAGTCGGTTCCGGATAATCCTTTAACAATTATATGATCTGAAAATTTTTGGATCTGCAATATATCCATAACACCATTACCATCTAAATCACCACACACATATTCAAATTGTTCCGGATTTGACGGAATAGGAAAACCTGTAAGGAAATGACGGTTTGTATAGGCAATATCATAGGCTCCATCCTTATAAAAAATTGAGACACATGTACGAAAACCAGGATATTTATGGATCCCTATCTGATCATAATACCCGTCATTGTTCATGTCACAATTTGAAAAATCCATTTCTGTGTTGGCATTAATCCCAAACATCCATTTATGTCCTGGAATAGCAATTTTTTGATATGGAGGATTTGTATTTCCATATAATCCAAATAATTTAACTTCCTGTTCACCTCCCCATGCCGGATTGATGACAAAGACATTTGGTCTTCGGCTTACTTTTAGATTTGTGTTTTCAGTTATTTGTTCGTCAACCTCTTCAGGTCTGTCAATAACAATTTTTTCCTCCTGGCAGGCGAATACCAAAAGGAGCAAGAATAAAAAGGCTAAGTTTTTCATATAGATATAATGTTATTAGTTGGGCGTACTCTTTTTAAGATTTTCCGCATACTCTTATTGATAGTCAGATTCGCTTTGACCGAACAGATGGAAATATTGATTTGAAAATAGCGGTGCTTTATTCCGGTTTACTTATAAAAATATGGATTACTCTCTTTTCAGGAGATTTTTGGGATATAGTTTGGGGAAGTAAACCGGATTGATTAATGTCTGATAAATTCAGTGATAAAATATGTTGTTATT
>JBNKDZ010000330.1:0-4236 GCA_050288525.1 Cyclobacteriaceae bacterium | reverse complement strand
AAATTTAAAAAATATTCATTATTATCTGAAAAGCCTTCAAAAATGCCTCATACTCCTCCTTGAATGTCTTTCTTTTGTGATGTTCTTTCTTGTAGTTCGGTCAGCACAGTACTTATTTTTCCCTTAGGTTGACCGCTATGGTGAGGACACGAACCACGGCGAAGTGGACACTGTTCCTTGCTTCTTGCTCCTAAAACAAAAAAAGGTGCCTGTTACAGCACCTTTCTTTTGTTTTGAATAAGCTAAACTTTTATTTCGAAAGTCGCTCTTTAAGTGCTTCAAACTGCTCTTTGATAGCAGCAGGCAATTTGTCGCCAAATTGTTTGTAGTATTCTTCAATACCTTCGCACTCTTCGAGCCATTTTGTTTTGTCAACAGTGATAAGCTCTTCAAGATTTTTCTCAACTTCTTCGATTCCTTTGATGTTAACATCTTCTTTCTTAGGAACAAAACCGATAGGAGTAGAGGTAGCATCAACGCTTCCGTCACAACGGTTGAAGATCCATTCGAGAACACGGATGTTGTCACCATAACCAGGCCACATGAATTTGCCGTTTTCGTCTTTTCTGAACCAGTTAACATAGAATACTTTTGGAAGAGCATCTTTGTCAGTTGCTTTTTCGCCCATGTTGATCCAGTGACCGAAGTAGTCAGCCATGTTGTAACCGCAGAATGGCAGCATTGCAAACGGGTCACGACGTACACCGGCTTTCAGACCGATAGCAGCAGCTGTTACTTCAGATCCAACGATAGATCCCATGAAAGTACCGTGGTTCCAGTCAAATGCTTCGTGTACCAAAGGAACAGTAGAAGGACGACGTCCACCGAACAGGATAGCTGAGATCGGAACACCAGCCGGATCTTCCCATGCAGGGTCAATAGCAGGACACTGGCTTGCAGGAGCAGTAAAACGTGCGTTAGGATGCGCAACAGGCTCACCGCTTGCAGGATCGTGTACTTTGTCTTTCCAGTTGATAGTACCTTCAGGAACATCCCATCCGATACCTTCCCACCAGATGTCATTGTCAGGAGTCAAACCTACGTTTGTGAAGATAGAGTTTGATTCGCAGCTAAGCATGGCGTTCGGGTTGGTTTCTTTTGAAGTGAAAGGAGCCACGCCAAAGAATCCTGCTTCAGGGTTGATAGCATATAATTGACCATCTTTACCATATTTCATCCATGCGATGTCATCACCAACAGTTTCAACTTTCCATCCCGGGATGGTAGGGATCAACATGGCGAGGTTTGTTTTACCACAAGCACTTGGGAATGCAGCAGCAACATATTTTTTCTTGCCTTCAGGATTAGTGAGGCCCATGATCAACATGTGCTCAGCCAACCAGCCTTGCTCACGTGCCATAGCAGAAGCAATACGAAGCGCAAAACATTTTTTACCTAAAAGAGCATTTCCTCCGTAACCAGATCCGAATGACCAGATTTCTTTGGTTTCAGGGAAGTGTGTGATATATTTCTTTTCAATCGGAGCACATGGCCATTTAACATCTTCCTGACCTGGTTCTAACGGTGCACCTATAGAATGGACACATGGTACAAATTCACCATCAGTTCCCAATACATCAAGAGCACCTTTACCCATACGGGTCATAAGCTTCATGTTAACAACAACATAAGCAGAATCAGTAAGTTCAACACCAATATGTGCAATGTTTGAACCAAGAGGTCCCATGCTGAATGGAATCACGTACATTGTACGACCTTTCATACATCCTTTATAAAGACCACGAAGTGTCTCTTTCATTTCTTTTGGATCAGCCCAGTTGTTGGTTGGACCTGCATCTTCTTCTTTTTCAGAACAGATGTATGTTCTTCCTTCAACCCTGGCAACATCTGATGGGTCAGATTGGAAATAATAGCTGTTTGGGCGTTTTTTGTCATCTAATTTTACTGCTGCACCTGCTGCTACCATTTCTTCACATAACCTGTGGTATTCTTCATCAGATCCATCACACCAGTAAACATTATCTGGCTGACATAAATCGGCCCATTCCTGAACCCATGCTGCTAATTTTTTGTGTTGAGTCATATAATTTTAATTTTAAATATAGAATTACTTTCTTATGGTATTTTTCGTGCGCAAAGATATATGAATTCGCTTAATAACAAAGAAAAGAAGGTAGCAGGCCAAAGATTTCAATTTCTATTAATGAAAACATAAAAACAGGCTATTTGTTTGAAATTTTTTTTAAAATTGAATTATTTTTTTGAGAATTATACAATAATTGGAGTAGGGGCTGGGATGATTTAACCGCAGTATGCTTAAGGTAAGTAAATATCTCAATAATAAATTTTACATTACCATGACGACGGTCAATAAATACAATGATTTTTGTCATTTTTTCGGTGAATACTTTTCGCCATGAGAACGACTATTTTAGTGATCTGAGTATTGACAAACCTTCGGAAAGTATCAACGATGCTGTACTTGATGTTGTGTGGTACCCCGAATTTTTGGTGGTCTTCTGACGCAGGATGAAAACATTGACGTCCCCTTTCTGATCGTATTCCTTTACCAGGTTGTGAGGTGGTTCATAGGGATCAAAAATGGTCAATAAGGGGTATTTCTGTTTTGTGACTATGACGATGTAAAAATAGGGGTAGGAGGTTCCCTGTACGCTGTTCATAGCTATCTGGCAATACATACCCATACAGTCATCCGGTTGTCCTTTCGCGCTTACCCGGATTTTAATGTCTTTCGGGATCTTAATGTCATATTCCTGAAATTGCATATTGTACTCAAATTCCAGGGAAGGGTCCTCAAAATGATTTTGAATAACTTTCTTATAGAAATTTATTTTATTGACTAATGATGGCCTTGTTAGTGTTTTCTTTAAACCAGTGATCCAATGAGGGATCAGCAAAACCGGGATGTTCACGGTAATCAACAGGATGGATTTCAGAGATGTGATGCCATAAGCCACAAGCAACCCGATGTTGGCAATGATAATAAGTACAAACAGGCAGGAACCGATGCCCGAGGACAGGTTAACGGAGCTTTTATCCCACTTGATCATTTTTTCGTGCAATCTGACTACATCCATCATGCTTTCGTATGTGACCTTTTGCCAGCTGGCTTTTGGATTATACTTTCCGAAATCCGGGTTGTTGTTGTACCCTTTTGTCAGAAGAAACAAGTTACCAATAAAAACGGCTATTATCCCCGGAAAGATCTCAAATGAATAGATTTGGTACAGAATCCCGCCAAATATCAATGTCATACTGATGAGCATCCTGTTTGAATAGCTTAACGATTTAAACAGATGAAATACGATTAGATTTCCGTCTTCTTTCTTAAGGAATAGCCCTGTCATATTTTCTTTTGTTTTTGTGTGTTCTTTTGGTTTAGTAATTCGTCATATCCTATACTTCTCCAATACAACGGACATGCACCATGGCATAAATGAAAGTGTTCGCATTCTTTACAAATATCATGAGCAAGGTCTTTGTTCCGGATATAGGAAGGTCGTTCTGAATGCCATATATTATTAAATGGTGTTTCTTTTAAATTGCCTACAGGTTCATCAAAAGATGCACATGGAAGGATATCGCCGTTGGGGGCAACAGATAGCAGTCCGTCGCATGCAGCACAGCCTTTATTCCCTAATTCATGTAAAATGGTATTAAACATGCACATAGGAACAGGTGAGTACCACATGAATTCCACTTCTTGCTCCTTACTTATTTCAATAATCTTCTTTAAATGGGTGCCAATCTCACTGTAGGGAAGATAATTTTCTTTATGGAAATTCCAGCTTCCTGTCGGAATGATCATGTTCATGCTGAAACGTTCGAGTCCAAGTACATGCTTTACAAATGAAGGGAAAAGGGGTGCTTCAGTTATATTGTCCCGGCATAAGGTGGTATTGGTATGGACATGGATGCCAAGATCTTTCAAAAGCTGCACAGAACGAATGGATTTTTCAAACGACCCTGATTGCTTCGTGATCCTGTCATGCGACAGGGCAGATGTGCCTTCTATGCTTATCTGGGCAGAATTAAGTCCTGCATTTTTAAGCTGTATAGCATATTTTTTATCAATTCGTGTTCCGTTGGTGATCAGATTTACCCGCATCCCCAGTTTTCGGGCATGCATAATAAGGATCAGCAGATCGTCACCACGCAGGGTTGGTTCGCCTCCCGTAAAGCTGATGGATGGTACTTTGGCATCCTCGTAAATGTTCGTGATGATGGTTTTTAATGCATCAACAGATAGCTCAT
>JBNKDZ010000329.1:0-3490 GCA_050288525.1 Cyclobacteriaceae bacterium | reverse complement strand
TTCATATTAATGACCAGGGATCGCAGGACTTCATCATTCTGATATGTTCCGATAATTGATCCTCCTGATCCTGTAAACTTGGCGGAAGCGCCACATGATCGGGCAGTATTTACAAGCTCATAATTGCTGTCGCTAATATTCATTATCTTCGCCCTCAGGTCGAAGTTCAGATTGATCAGATCAAACAGTTTTTGATGATCCTTATTAATTATGGCTTCTTTTCCTTGTTCTGCCACATCGGCGATCTGATGCAAAACATCAATAACCTGTTTATCTCCTTTCAGATATCTGGTACGAACATCATTCAATACAGTCCCTGAAACTTTCCCCAGATCAACTTTATAGGCAATATAAAGATTCGGAAGACAATCAGGATCCAGTCTTTCATACGTCCCATACCCTCTTTTTTCCATGACAGACCTATCAAAATCCATATACACACACCCTTCATAAACCTGAATAACCCTGTCCTGTAAACCCGCATTTATACCCAGTTCTTCTGATTCTACCGCCAGTATCAGGTTCGGTAATTCTTCCATTGAGACCTCTACATCATAAAACTGCATTAATGCCCTCATGGTAGCGGTTATGATAGCACTGGAACCGGCCAGCCCCACCTGTCGCGGAATGGATGAGCCATATCTGATGGTGAAATTCCTGTTACTTAATTTGATGCCCTTTTTTTCACAGTATTCGCAAAACTTCTTTATACTTGCCTTAACGAGCCTGTCACCTCCATAATACCCGGTTAGATTTACAGATTCAACCAACTGATAAATATTTCTGAAGACATTCCTGTCCTGCAACTGTTGTTCGATATGCAGTTCCGGAGATTCATATAACGAAATATATGCTCCGAAGTTCCTGACAATAATGGAGATGGTCTTTCCGAAATATCCATCAGAAGGATTTCCAAACAAACCTGCTCGTGCAAACGCCCTTGATTCAAATATCATTTTCAATAAAAATTACCCAAATGGAATAAAAATCCCTTAACTATCTAAATTTCCTGTATCAATTCGAACCTGCAATATACGGATATTCTAAAAAAATCTCTTTTATCGCGTCCTTCAATAGTTGCTCAATATCATTATCCTTTTTTTTCAGCATTCCGGTAGCTACTCCCTGCCAGATCAGCTTGTCACTTCGTTCTTCAATCACATCGATTATCAGGATGATCTCATTATTCTTTTCATCCTTTGGTTCATTGTAATAATTCCGGTATCTGTACGGATAATAGTGGGAATAATTCATATTTTCATTCCGGATATTTGTTGTGTTTTTTATGCCTCCCTGAATTTTGATCATCAGATCCGCTTTTTGATTGCTTTTATAATTCCTGCCTTGCATTTCTCCGGCAACAGATTCAAAGATTATCTTGCTTTGATTTTCGTTAAATGAAAAGTTTGATTCCGGAAGATTGGCTGGATTATAAAACTCAAATGTGTGGTAATCTGCGGGATGACCCGGTAAAATCTGATCTGAATGAATATTGAGTTTAAAAGTACATCCACTGACATAAATTACCATTAAAACGAAATATTTAAAATACACAAAACCCCGTTTCTCAAACCTAACTTCCTGATCGCCTTTATCATTTAATATCATTCTAATACTTTTTTATTGTTTGAATTTAAGAAAGCACCATGAAAATAACGTTTAAAGATGGAAATATGCTTACATTTCTGCGTGAAAGTATTTTTTTCTAAAAAAAACAGACTTTTTTTTACGATTTTTGTTCCATAGAACGTTGTTAAAGAAAAGAGAATTAAGATGAGGAAATTACTGGCCTTTTTAATTGTATTATCATTTATATTTCCTTCCTGTAAAGCAAAATATTCTTTTAAATCCAGTAAGGGAAAACAAAAGCTCAAATACTATAATTCCATTCAATACGACGGCAACACTCCAAAGCCTAAAAAGAAAAATTTCTAGGTCTCTGTGATCCGGAGAAGTTAAAACAACTAATATTCTTTCGTTACAATTTCCTGTGTAAAAAGTTTATTAACTTGTACAATTAAATACAGTTATTATGAAAATTGTTGTGCTTGATGCCAATACGCTTGGAAATGATATCCATCTTGATTGTTTAAATCGTTTTGGAGAACTGACAGTATATCAATCCACTGCACCTGAGGAATCAGTCAACCATATTCAGGACTCTGATATCCTGATCACAAATAAGGTCCTGATAAACAAAGATGTGATCTCTTCCTGCCCGAATCTTAAGCTGATATGCATAAGTGCCACCGGAACAAATAATGTAGATCTTTCATATGCCTCTGAGCGTGGAGTCGTAGTTAAAAATGCTATCAATTATTCAACATCAAGTGTTGCGCAATATACCTTCGCTGCCTTGTTCCACTTTTACAATCAACTGTCGTATTATGACCGATATGTCAAGGAAGGAAAATATCAAAACAGCACCTCTTTCACACATTATGGCCCTCCGGTCACCGATCTTAGTGAGAAAAAGTTTGGGATTATCGGTTTGGGAAATATCGGTCTAAAGGTCGCGGAAATAGCTACTGCATTCGGTGCTCATGTAATTTATTATTCTACAAGTGGTAAAAATACCAATACTGACTATGAAAGGGTATCTTTGGAAGCGCTACTGACATTATCAGATATTGTAAGTATACATGCACCGTTAAATGAATCCACAGATAACCTGATAAATTATGAGAACCTGTGCTTGATGAAAAAGTCAGCCCTTCTAATAAATGCAGGGCGCGGTGGAATTACCCATGAGAAAGACCTTGCTCGTGCGTTAAATGAAGGATTGATCGCCGGCGCATGCGTTGATGTATTTACAAAAGAACCCATAACATCTGACAACCCACTGTTGTCCCTAGGAGATCAACATAAGATTTTATTATCTCCACATATCGCCTGGGCTTCCACAAAAGCAAGAAAGTGCCTGGTGGATCGTATTTGTGAAAACATTGAAGCGTTTTTACAGGAGCATGACAAATCCTGACGGAAATCCCTGAAAAAAGTTTAGTAATATCTTCCGATCAACGGATGATCAACAATAGCCCGCTTCAATTTCAGGGGTTCGATGATCCCTATTTGTTTGAATACAATTTTACCTCCGGGTTCAACCAACAGCGTAAAAGGGATAACACCTTCCAGTTCAGGGTCGATCGCTTCAAGCATTTTATAAATATCCTCCTCCGAATAGATATAATTTTGTATAGCTGAATGCTTTCCTGTCAGAAATTTAAGTGCTTTATCTTTTTTGGATAATTTATCCAGACTAACGGATATAAATTCAAAATCCCGCCCCTTATACATCCTGTGTATATCCAAAAGATCCGGATATTCAAGAACGCAAGGCCCGCACCAGGTAGCCCAAAAGTTAAACATCCGTAGCTTGTCGGAAGGATTCCGGAACAAAGCCTTAATTCCTTCAGCATCAATCTCCTCCAATGTCACCTCGCTTTCCTCCCATTCTTTATTTACTTTCGTCTTATATTCCGATTTCCAG
>JBNKDZ010000328.1:0-12654 GCA_050288525.1 Cyclobacteriaceae bacterium | reverse complement strand
CCATAGACCTGTCAGCGTTACTTAAGATGACACTACTCAACATTTCATAGCTCTCCAATATTGTCTGAAGCAGAATTTTCAGAATTACAGAATTCTAATTTACTGTGACACGAACCAGGGGTATTGTCAGCTTACTCCAGGCAACTTATTTCTCTATTCCCCCCAGATTTTCTGATTGATCCAAATTCTGGGTCATTGACAAAGGTCTGATCCTACAAAAACTGGTGATTGATTGCAGTGGAGTTAGTCAAAGTGAATCGGGGCCTCGGGAAAGTTATAATTCCATGGAATAATATGATGAAATACCCAAGGTCTTTTGCATCGATTTTATATATCAGACATTGGAGAAGTTCCATCTTTCTAAAGAGAGCGTAAGATTTAGAATTTGAATGATTAAAATATGGACAAAACTTCAAAAGTATTTATAAATTATTGTATGTTAAAGTGTAATTATTGAATAGCAAGTGTGAAGTTCTCAATTATAATGTTAATAAGTAATGAAAAAATATATAGTATGAAGAAATTAAAGTTTGAATTGAAGAAAAAGTACTTGGTACTGTTGGTTGTATTTTCTTCGGTATTACCCATAGTTGTTAACGCTGACAACAATGGTTCTCAGGAAAAGAGTACTCAATCGGCTACCCAATTTGTGCACCGGGTTGCAGGAAACCCCTATTTGCCATTGTGGGAGCACCTTCCCGATGGTGAACCCCGTGTATTCGAAGATCCTGACAATCCGGGAAAATACCGTGTTTACATCATTGGTTCGCATGATGTAAGGGTGAAAAGCTATTGTGGACCCGACATACGAATGTGGTCAGCGCCGGTTGAAAATCTAAGCGAATGGCGCGATGAAGGCCCAATTTTTACATATAATATCCAGAACCAATGGGATGTGATGTATGCCCCTGATCTGGTTGAGGTGAAACGGAAAGATGGCACCAAGGACTATTACCTGTACCCACATAGCCGTGGCCCTGGCCGCGAAGCCATGGTTTGCAAGGGTTCCCGACCCGATGGTCCTTTTACACCGCTCAATATGAATGAAGAAGGAACCCGAACCGTGCCCGGCAGTATTCTTGGTTTTGACCCTGCTGTGTACATTGAATATGTGACCGATCCCAACGATCCCGATTTCGAAATTGGTTTCCGTGCATATGGTTTTTGGGGCTTTCAACGATCCAATGCAGCACAATTGGATCAAAAAACGATGTATTCGTTACGCCCGGGTACCGAGGTCGTCAATTTTATGATTCCTGCCAGCGCTCGGTATGGAGTAATCAAAGATCCTCAAGGGACGGTATATCCCAACGTGTATGCTGATCAGGATTTGGGGACGTTCAACTTTTTCGAAGCATCATCCATCCGAAAGGTTGGCAATAAATTCATCACTATTTTCAGTGGTTATTCAGGTCCTGAATACGGAGTAGGCAGTTCAAACTCTACGTTACGTTATGCTGTAGCTGATTCTCCGTTAGGCCCCTGGAAAAGTGGTGGTGTAGTTGTTGATTCGAGAGCTCCTGTTCTGAACCAGGATGGTTCAAAAATTCAAACCTCTAATGCTGCTCATAATACGCATGGAAGTATACAAGAAATTAACGGTCAATGGTATGTTTTCTATCACAGACCTCCAAGAGGTTTTGGGTTTGCACGTCAGGCAGTGGTGGCACCCATTACCATTCAGTGGGACGAAAAACCTGTATCTCAAGGCGGAACCGCCGTAATTAGGGGGTACGATCCGTACGTGAAAGATCATATTTGGGGAGTAAAAGACAATCAAGGTGTCGAATATAAAGGTGCTGAAGTGACATCTGAAGGATTTAATTTTTATGGCCTTGATCCTTACCAATATTATTCAGCGGGTTATGCTTGTTACCTTTCCGATATAAGCCTTCAGCAAGATTCCTGGGACATTTGGGACAACCACATGCCCATAACAAATATGAAAAACGGTACCATTGCCGGGTTCAAATACTTTGGGTTCGGCGGACTTGACAAAGATACCAAAGGTCTGAAAGCGTTTGAAGGCACCAAAAATGGCAACAAAACAGCATTCAACCTTTTCATCGCACCCAAAACATCTGAAAGCTTCAAGGTAAACGTTTGGTTGGATGGCCCATGGGATAATGCCACGTGGAAAGGCAAGAAAATTGGTGAAATTGTGATTCCCGCCAATTCAAAACAAGAAATTACCAAATTCACCATCGACGTGGCCAAATTTGTCGATGACCTGGACAAGAAACATGCTATTTACCTGGTGGCCGAAGGTACTGATCAAGAAGCGTTGTTCGATTTCATTGGCTTGGGCTTCAGCTCAGCCAAAAAGCCAATTGAACGTCACGTAGCGCCAACTGTAAGCATTTTAGTTAATGGAAAGGCCATCGAAATGCCTGCAACCCCCGTTCGTTCAACTAACGAAAACGGCATTGTGAGCTATGATTTGTATGAAGCAAAAGTCAAACTTCCTTCAGGCACAACACAAAAACCAGTTGTGACTGCAACTGCCAGCAATGAAGCTGTAAAGATTATTATTTCGCAACCCGAAACAATCCCTGGAATTGCAAAAGTGAAATGCGATTACAATGGGGTTGTAAAAATCTTTGATGTAGTCATTACTGCTGAATAACACATACAAATACGAATTATGAACTGAATATTTTCACTAATAATTTTTGCGCTTTGCTTGGGGATTAATTTCCAGGCAAACGCGCAAATCAAAGCTCAAAATCCGACCATTTTTTCCGATGTACCCAAAAATGTCGATGATACGTGTTGGCTACATGGCTTGTGAATGGAAAAAGCAATCATGGAAAAGGCATTTGGGCCAGCAGTCTTCGTTGAAGTTGATCCTGATGTGTTTTATTAATCTTAACACTTTCAATAAAGGAAGTTAAATTGTTATTGAGGGTTTTGGCTTTTTTGTACACCTCAAGTTTTTCGAAATCGAACATATTAAAAAGTTGTGTTTGGTTGTTATTGTTTTAAAATTCCTTATTCCTTTTTCCTTCACTCAGTTTGAGTTGGAGTTTGAGTGAGGAGGGACAAAACAGTTTGTTCTTAATACTCCTGTTGCTCAATACTCACACTCAAACTGTTTTGTGGAGCCGCGGGGATTCGAACCCCGGTCCAGATAGGGGAACCATGTACCGTCTACATGCTTAGTTGCCAGTTTAATTTCAGAAGTCAGCCGGCAGGCAACCGCCTACTGATATCCTGAGCTACCTGAGAGTTTCGCCTTTGGCCGATAGCAAGCCTCCAACTAGTTCTACAGTATGACACCTCAAATTCCGGCACGGCAGAACGATAGCCGGTGAGATGTGGCCCTGTGCCGGTCTTACCGGTTCAGTTTAAGCCCGTAGATTCCAACTACTGAGTCGGAATTAGGCAGCCATGGCGTAAGTTTCTTCGCCAATTATAGTTGATGTGCATTTTTTACGGATGTACACACTCCACCCGGCATGCAGATACACCTTTCTCGCCTCCTGTCAAATCCAGTCGGCCCCATATGTCAATGAACAATATCGCCTTTGAGCAAATTGGACTGCAAAGGTAGTACTTTATACGATAAGTTGTCGTACTTGTTTAAGAAAAGTAGTAAAGGTTGTACGAATAACCCGGCAATTTTTCTTAATTTGCAGGCCATGGGAAATTTTATTGTATCGGCAAGAAAATATCGCCCCAAAGGCTTTGATGAGGTAGTAGGACAGGAGCACATCACTACAACCCTACAGAATGCGATCGAAAAAGATCAGCTGGCTCAGGCATTGCTGTTCTGTGGGCCACGAGGTGTGGGTAAAACAACCTGTGCCCGGATTCTTGCCCGGCTGATCAATAATTTTGAATCCTCGGAAAGCGATCAGTCCAACCCCATGAATATTTATGAGCTGGATGCAGCTTCAAATAATTCGGTAGAGGACATACGGAATCTGATCGACCAGGTGCGTTATCCTCCCCAATTCGGGAAATATAAGGTGTACATCATAGATGAGGTGCACATGTTGTCGAATGCGGCATTTAATGCTTTTCTGAAAACACTGGAAGAGCCTCCTTCATATGCCATATTTATTCTGGCAACCACCGAAAAGCATAAGGTAATACCAACAATCTTGTCGCGGTGTCAGATCTTTGACTTCAACCGGATCCAGAATGTTGATATTGCTGAACATCTGAAGAAAATCGCCGACAGGGAAGGGATAACATACGAGGAAGAAGCGCTGCATCTTATTGCTCAAAAATCGGATGGAGCCCTGAGGGATGCCTTATCTATTTTTGACCTCATCGTTACCTATGCTACCAGCAACAATATCACCTATGCCGACACCATCAATAACCTGCATATTCTTGATTATGACTACTATTTCAAGGTGACAGATTTATTGTTGCAGGAAGAACACGGACAGGTACTGCTAATTCTGGATGATATCCTCGCCAAGGGATTTGACGGACATAATTTCATTGTCGGACTAAGTGAGCATTTCAGGAATTTGCTGGTTGCAAGGGATGGCGCAACAATTCAGTTGCTACAGGTCAGTGAATCGGTGAAAAAACGTTATTTTGATCAGACGCAGCGGGCCAGCGGATCGTTTTTGTTGTCTGCCCTCAATATTACCAACCAGTGTGATCTGTACTATAAAAGCAGCAAAAATCAACGGCTTCATGTTGAGTTGTCTTTGATGAAGCTGGCACACCTCAATTCGGTAGTAAATTTTTCAAAGACGAATGGCGAGGAGGTTTTAAAAAAAAAAATCTGAAGCAACCGGGGGATGAAGGTAATTCTCCGGAAGGAAAAGATGCAATTACTCCTGTAAAACAGACTGAAGAACAACCTGCGAAGAAGATCTTTAAGCCTCCTGTTGCAAGTCTGAAGAAAACAAATAGAATACCTCAGTTAAACGAATTAAGAGAAAAAGTATCTGTTAACGAAGAAGCTCAGGAGAATGTGGAGGATCAGATACAAAATCAAGTCGTCACGCCGGATCAGGTACGTGAGGCATGGGATGATTTTCTTAAAAAACTCAAGTCGGATGGACGCGACAGGGAGTATAATATTTTAAACCAACAGGTAGTTGTAAACGAATCTTTACAGATCAGGCTTCTTCTTCCGAACAGTTTCCAGGTGAAAACCATCGAGGAAATACAACAGGAGCTTCTTACAGAACTTCGGGTAAAATTGCAGAACAATACCATTTCATTGGTTACAGAAATAGAGCGGCAGGAAGACAAGAAGATGATCTATACAAATTCAGAGAAATTTGAATATCTGGCAAATAAGTATCCGCTGTTACGGGAGTTAAAACAACGGCTCGATCTGGATACGGATTTTTAATCTTCAGACCACAAGTCAATAGAAAATCCAATACTAAGTGTATAATTTAGTTGTAAGGGTGTAAACCGTCCGATCTCCTCACCATTATCGTCTTTCTTAGGCATTGTTATAGCGTTATCGTAGATGGTCTTGAAATTAAACGTAGAGCTGATGTACTTATTTACTTTGAACCGGAGGTATACCTCACCGTTCACATCCGGAAAATAATTGAAAAATGTATCATAATTTGAAAAAAGCAGGAAGTTGTAGCGGATCGAGACATTTTTCATCAGATCACGTTTGTCTGTAATGACAAGGCTGGCGCCGACTTCGGATTTGAAGTGTTGATTCGGTTTTACCCCATTGCCTTTGATCTGTGTGAGTGAGTCATCCAGCACGATGGTCATTTTTCCGGATATCGGAGAGCCGGTAAATGAGAAATTCTTCTTTTTATAGCTAAGCCCGAAAGATGGGCGGATATAGGCAGGCGAGAAGAAATCCGAAATCCAGGCAGTTTTTTCGCCGTCATTATTGTACTTATAGCTCTTTGAGAATTGTGTTCTGAAGTCAAGAATGGCTTCGAGATACCATTTGTTGAAGATGTTTTTCCCAAACTTACCGATGTAGATAAAAAAGTCGTCGTTTTTTCTGAAGTTCCGGGTACTATTCCCTTCACGTATCAGACCATATCCAATATCGCATTGGTTTGAAAAAATCTTGTTATCCTTTTCCCAAACAGCTATAAGGTTAAGGCCGGAAGCAAAGGAGACACTTGGATTTCCGCCTTTTGACCAGTTATGGAAATTTATATGTTGCAGGGAAAGGGCAAAATTCACATCCAGATCCCAGTATTTGATGGTGTCTTCAGGAGGTATATATTTTATGATAAGGGTATCAATCTGTCCCTGTTGAGCGTTGGCATAAAACCCGAAAAATAAAAACACAGGAAGGGCCAGAAATACCAGTCGCATTAAATTCTGAATTTTGTAAGTATATATTTATTGACCCACAAAAATAGTGAGAAGTATAATATATACAGTAAATGGTTGGATTTTTTTTAAAAGGATTAACTAAGTGCCTTTATTTCTTCAAGGGCATTTTCTGTAAGAGGTTTCGTGATAAACTTGACGACATTGTCGTTATTAACGATTTTATCAATATCACGTTTGTTGTCAGAACTTGAAAGTATGATCACCTTACATTTGTTTTTAAGATAAGCATTGAACTTCTCAAATTCATACAGGAATACGAATCCATCAACAATGGGCATGTTGATATCGAGAAAAATAAAATCAGGTAACTTCTCCGGAGAATCCTTGTTTTCTTCCAGATATTCCAATGCACTTTTGCCGGAGTTTTTAATCTCTACGTTGTTGGCAAAATTTGTAATCTCGATGATCCTTCTACTGATGAAATTATCAGTGTCGTTATCATCAACGAGCATAACCAAATCAATTTTATTGTCTACTACCATAATCTATCAAATCAATAAAATAATGTTTACAACTGCCTTTCTTCACACAATCTTGATTTGAAACAAATTTAATTTAATAAATTTTTTACTTTTCTTTCAAGCAAATATACCTATAAAATATTAATCAGGACTTTTTTTTTTATCAATGGAAGTAATGTTTTTGTGCTTTTCGTATTAAACGTAACATTTTTTAGTATTTACGACGTTTTACTTCAACTTGATCTTTAACTCTTCATTTTCCTTAATCTCGAAGTTGTCTTTACTGTTCCATTCCATTAATTCTTTGATTGTAACATCGTGTTTGCGGGCAATACTGTATAATGTATCATTTGGTCGTACGACATACACGATAAAGCCTTGATTCTTAGGCATAATATTCGAATCAATTTCTTCTGGTACCGATTGTTGTATTATAAGCTTCTGTCCGACGTGTAATATTTCGGTGCTGTTAATATTATTCCATTCATAAAGTTGAGAAATGGGAATGCCATATATTCTTGAAATTTCAGAAAGGGTTTCTTTGGGCTTTACAATGTGATATTTGCTGTTATTTTTAACTTCAAAATCTATGCTATTCCGTTGCCCGCTTTGGGAGCCGGAAGTATTTTCGTCGACTATTACTTCTTCACCGTTTTCAATAGTGAAGAACATATTTTCATCAAAATCAGAAGATTTGGTGTCTGGAGCTGGGGTATCATCGGTTTTTTCAGAACTTTCTGTAATATTTTCCTCTGAAAGAATAAAATCGTGTTCTGTGTCAGGTTCCGGGGCTACCATTGTTTCTTTTGTTTTGAATTCATCTTCTTCAGTTTGACTTTCTTCAGAAGGGGCGGCTTTTTCGGTTATAATTGATGTTTTCGTTGCACTATTTTCTTTGTACAGGGTGATATCATTTGGCGTGCTTGTTACAATTACATTGTTTACATCTATCTCACGATATTCAACAGGAACGTTTGCCGGACGTATGAACCTAAGCCAAAGGACCATTCCCGGTTTTATATCTTTTTCATTTTTCAACCGGTTTTTTGAGAGTAGTTTTTTTAAACGGATACCATATTTCTGAGAAATAGCCCACGCACTTTCGCCAGGCATTACTACATGGTAATGTATCTGGGCTTTGTTTTTTTTCTTTTTAAAATAATATACCTGGCCGGAAGCGACATGATCTGTAGCAGTCATGTCATTATATTTCAGGAACTTATCCTGAGTAATGCTGGACGTCTGAAGCAATGAATACATATTGTCGCTGTCAGAAGCTACTACTCCATGTATGTTGTTGATTTTTACATAATCTTTATTGCTTTTGATACGGGGGAATTTATTGTTTATACTGAAGTCATATCCTTTTATCAACGCATAGCCACTAGCTATTACCGGAGTGTTGTTCAGACGGTTCTTTTTTTCAAAATGTCCGTTTTTGTTTTTGTCAAGTAACACTGAACGGGCAAAGGAATTATCGGATTCGATTGGTATTATGACAGTATATTCTTTGTCATCCGGCACTTTTCCTTTCTTAAGCCATTTATTATATTCAATTAGGTCATTTTCGTTAAGTTCAAATTCTCCGGCTATTTGTTCCAACGATTTGTTTTGTGCTTTTGTGAATTCACCGAGTTGGGTGATTACTCCGTGATTTTTGCCAATGACGTTTTCAAAAGCAATCTTGTGGGCCAGAAATCGTTTCACATACCAGTGTGTATGTTTATTGATCTCCATTTTTTTTGAAGAGAAATATTTACGCTCAACATACGACTCAGCACCACCTCTGCCGGTATTGTATGCCAGCAGCGAGTAAATCCAGTTATCAAAGTACGAATTGTGTTTTTTCAGGTATCTTGCAGCGCCTCGTGTCGATGCATTTATACTCATTCGTTCATCGATGTACCTGTCTATCCGAAGACCGACTTCGCGTGCAGCATCTTCTTTAAACTGCCAGAATCCAACCGCATTTGAAGATGATACGGCATCCGGGACAAGTGAACTTTCCTGAACACACAGGTACTTAAAGTCATCCGGAAGGTTTTCTTCCCTGAAAATCCTTTCAATGATCGGGAAATACATGTCGATTTTTGCAATTTTCTTCTCTAAATAGGAAGGATATCGATATAAAGCATCCACATCTGCCTGTATTTGTTTGCGGGCAGACTCTTTAATAACAAGTGTCATGTCGGCAAACTTATATACGGATGGCACTGTTGGAGTTGAGGCAAAAAGAAAATGCATTCCCCCCAAAAAAATGAGTAATGAAACGGGCAGTTTATATATGAATAATTGTTTGAATTTCATCTTTTTACTAAAATTATTTCACTCTAACCATAATAGTCATGCCATCTCTCACGGGCATTAAAACATTTTCGACTCGGTCGTCTTCCTGAATCTTTTTATTAAACTCCATTATTGCTAACGTGTCCTTATCGGTTTTTGACGGATTTGCCTGAATAACCTTTCCGCTCCAAAGTACATTATCTGCAATAATAAAGCCACCTAATTTTACTTTGTTAATGACCATGTCAAAGTATCCGGAATAATTAAATTTATCGGCATCAATAAACACCAGGTCAAAATCATCGGCTAATCCGGGGATAATTTCCATAGCATCTCCGTATATTACTTCAATAACGTCCTGAAGGTTTGCTTTATTAAAATATTCTGCATTTTGATCCATCAGTTCTTCATTAACCTCAATGGTGGTGATCTTGCCCCCTTCTGTCAAACCTTCGGAAAGACATATGGCCGAATACCCCGTAAATGTTCCTATTTCCAGGATCTTTTCCGGCCGGATCATTTTTGAGATCATGGAAAGAAGTCTTCCCTGCAATTTTCCGGAGAGCATTCTGGGATAAATGCATCTGAGATGTGTTGCCCGTTCAATATCATTCAGGATATCTGAAGGTGGGGAGCTGTGGTTTTCGGAATAGGTCTCGATTTCAGGATGTACGATGTGCATATTCAGTTTGTATCATTTGGTAAATAATAAAGAAAACTCTGTGCACGTTCATCAAATATTTCTGCCGCGATACTGAGCAGTTGGTCAGCACGTATGTTTCTTACATTATGGATCACTTCATCAAATAATTCGATTTTGTTAAAATCAAGCAGGCTTTTTCCCATCATCAGCATAAGACTGAGATTGTTCTCTTCTGCCATAGCCATCTGGCCGATAAATTGTTCTTTGGCTTTGTGGAGTTGTATGTCACCCAGTTTTGTTGTGGTCATTTTAAACAGTTCTTTGATGACAAGCTCCACGCTTTTGTATAATTGTTTTTTTTCCGTTCCGAAAAATATACTGAACATACCCGTGTCTTCAAATGCCGAATAATTTGCATCAATAGCATAGACATACCCATATTTTTCTCTAAGCAACAGGTTTAACCTCGAATTCATGGCTGACCCCCCTAATATATTTACGAGCATATGTAGGGGTAATCTGTATTTATGCCGTATCGGGAAGGCGGTTCTTCCAATAGCACACTGTGCCTGAATAATATTCTTTTTGAGAATTTTTGTGCGGGAGATATAATCATCTGCATAAATCCTTTTTCTTTCTACATTACAGGCCGGGATATCATACAGGTATTTTTCGGCAACCTTTTTTACTTTACCGAAAGGAAGATTGCTGACGGATGAGAATATAAGCCTTTCTGTATTCAGATTTTGTTTTATAAACAATAAAAAATCATTTTTCTCAAAGGAACGGACACTCGTTTTAGTGCCCAGAATATTGTTACCCAACGGATGTCCGGGGAAGATAAGATTTTCAAATTCATCCTGAATAGCATCCTCCGGATTGTCCTGATACATGGACATCTCTTCAAGAATGACGTTTTTCTCACGATCGATCTGCTTGTCAGGAAATATGGAATTAAACGTGATGTCTGTAAGCAAATCCATGGCTTTGTCAAAGTGATGACTTAATACGGAAGCATAAAAACAAATTTTCTCTTTTGTTGTATACGCATTAAGCTCTCCTCCAAGCGCATCTAGTCTGTTTATGATATGAAAGGATTTTCGTTTTTTGGTGCCCTTAAAGGCCATATGTTCCCAAAAATGTGCAATACCCTGCTGTTCCGGGCGTTCATCCCTGCTTCCGATATCCAAAACAAAACCGCAATGCGCAATTTTGGTGTTTTGAACTTGTTTGTGTACCAACCTGATCCCGTTGGGGAAGGTATAAATTTCATGATCTGCCATCGGAATGATTATCTCGGAATACCAACTACAATACAAATATAGAAGATATTAATATTCTTTTTGTTAGCCGACACTGAATAAATGGATGTATAAATGTTCTCTTATGGAAGATTGACGTGTTTTGATTCGTATGGTAAAAAATAAATGTATATTTGAATGTTATCCGAATTAAACCAAATGATATCATGAGATACGATCCAATTGATAATTCACTGTTTATATCGAACAGAAAAAATTTCACAAAACATATTAAAGAAGGTTCCCTTGCCGTATTTAATTCAAATGATATAATGCCTACAAGTGCAGATGGAACGATGCCTTTCAAACAACATTGCGATATCTTCTATCTGTCAGGAATTGACCAGGAGGAAAGTATTCTGGTGGTTTTTCCGGAAGCAAATGATCCGAACCTGAGAGAAGTATTGTTTTTGAAGGAAACAAATAAAGAGATCGCCATATGGGAAGGACATAAGTATACTAAAGATGAGGCAACAAGGATTTCAGGAATAAAAACTGTTTTCTGGCTTTCGCAGTTTGAACGAATATTTAAGGCGCTGATGTCTGAAGCGGAGTATGTCTACCTGAACACAAACGAACATATTCGCGCTGAAATCAACGTTGAAACAAGAGATGCAAGGTTTACCAAATGGTGTCACAATATGTATCCGTTACATAAATATGAACGCCTTCAGCCGGTGATGCACCTGTTGAGAGCGGTTAAGTCTCCTTCCGAGATCCGGTTATTGCAAAATGCTATTGATATCACAGAAAAAGGGTTCCGCAGGATCCTGAAATTTATTAAACCCGGTGTAAAGGAATATGAAATAGAGGCAGAACTGATCCATGAATTTATATCCAACCGAAGCTCAGGATTTGCTTTCCAGCCAATTATTGCCTCGGGCTTTAATGCATGTGTATTGCATTATATTCAGAATAATGATGTGTGCCGTGACGGGGATATCATATTGTTAGATATTGGTGCAACGTATGCTAATTACAATGGAGACCTGTCACGTAGTATTCCGGTAAACGGCAAATATACCAGCAGGCAAAAAGATGTGTACAATGCCGTTCTGCGGGTTCAGAGAGCAGCCATGGATATGCTCAAGCCAGGAGTGAAGATCCCGGAATATCATAAGGAAGTTGGTAAGGTTATGGAGGGCGAACTGTTAGGTCTTGGTTTAATTGACAAAACAGATATTCAGAATCAATCACCGGAAGCCCCTGCTTACAAAAAATATTTTATGCACGGCACATCACACCATCTGGGCCTTGACGTTCATGACTATGGCGATCCGAATCGAATGCTCGAAGAAAGTATGGTATTAACGGTTGAACCCGGCATTTACATCCGTGAAGAAAAACTGGGTATCCGTATTGAAAATGATGTTGTACTTACAAAGGATGGTATAAGGGATCTCATGAAAACAATTCCTGTAGAGGTTGAAGAAATAGAAACCTTGATGAATGAATAATAAAAAAAGGGACATGATTTAGTAAATATTTCATGTCCCTTTGATAATTGTTATGGTATTTATTATCGGACCCGGTATTTTGCTGCTGTTTGAATGAGCATTTCACGATCTGCAGTGATGCTCGGGTCGCTGTAAATATTTTTTGAAAGTTCTGAAACTACCTTTTTCCTGTATCCCAGTTTTTCAGCTACATCTTCGCAAAAAACGAT
>JBNKDZ010000327.1:0-3708 GCA_050288525.1 Cyclobacteriaceae bacterium | reverse complement strand
CATGGTGTCATCTGTCTCACCAAGAATGTGCTTTTCGCGTATTTCATATCTCAACTTGTTGCATGCCAGTTGATTGTCCTTAATGCTTTTTCGGATCTCTGAAATCTTGGTTTTATCTTCTTTTGATAAAACATTATCCAGTTTTTTGCGCTGTTCATTAATAACAGGCTTCATTTGCTCAAAATTACCTGATCTGAATCCTTGTCCCGGACCCTTATGCCTTCCCTGCCCGTAGCCTTGTCCCCGTTGTCCGAATGCTGTTACTATCAATACTCCCATCATAGCAACAAATAATATCATTTTTTTCATTTCAGCTTTTCGTTTGTTTACTTATTCAGACGCAAATATCGGCTAATTGTTGGTTCATAAACAGGTGTATTCAACGAACAACATTTATTTATCAATAAGATACCGGAAAACCTGAATAAAAATATTTTTTAATTAATTTTGCACGACCTTTTTTTTAATGAAACAAGTAAATAAACTATGAGTTTGTCAACAAAGTATAATCCGAGAGAGATAGAAGATAAATGGTATTCGACGTGGATGAAGCATGGATTTTTTCATTCTGTCCCAAATCCGGACAAAGAGCCCTACACCATTGTGATACCTCCTCCAAACGTTACGGGTGTATTGCATATGGGGCATATGCTCAACAATACCATTCAGGATATACTTGTTCGTAAAGCCCGAATGGAAGGCAAAGAGGCCTGCTGGGTGCCCGGCACGGATCATGCTTCGATAGCAACTGAAGCTAAAGTAGTAGGCATGCTCAAAGAGCGGGGAATAGAAAAAAGGGAGATCGGCAGAGAGAAGTTCCTCGAATATGCATGGGAGTGGAAGGAAAAGCACGGAGGGATAATTCTGGAACAGCTGAAAAAACTCGGTGCATCCTGCGATTGGGAAAGGACATCGTTTACCATGGATGAAACACTCTCTGACAGTGTCATCCGGGTTTTTGTTGATCTGTTTAAAAAAGGAAAGATATACCGGGGTATCCGTATGGTCAACTGGGATCCGAAAGCCAAAACAGCCGTTTCAGATGAAGAAGTGATCTACAGGGAGGTAAATTCCAAGCTGTATTTCGTAAAATATAAAATCGTGGGCGAAGAAGATTTTGTCACCATCGCTACCACACGTCCCGAAACCATCATCGGAGATACTGCTGTTTGTGTAAATCCAAATGATGAAAGGTACAAACATCTGAAGGGGAAAAAGGTGATCGTGCCCCTCGTAAACAGGGAAGTGCCAATTATAGAAGATGAATATGTAGACATCGAATTCGGTACCGGCTGCCTGAAAATCACTCCGGCACACGACGTGAATGACTATGAGATCGGCCTGAAGCACAACCTCGAAACCATCGATATCTTTAACGACGATGGCACCATCAATGAAAAAACGGGTGTCTACGGAGGGGTCGACAGGTTTAAAGCACGAAAAATGGCCGCCAAACAGCTTGAAGAAGAAGGCTTGCTGGTAAAAACAGAGGAATATGTAAATAAAGTCGGGTATTCTGAGAGAACAGATGAGGTGATCGAACCGAAGCTGTCCGTACAGTGGTTCCTGAAAATGAAGGAACTGGCACAGCCGGCACTCGAAAATGTGATGAACGACAACATCCAGCTTATCCCGGCCAAATTTAAAAATACCTACAAACACTGGATGGAGAATGTCAAGGACTGGTGTATATCCAGGCAGCTGTGGTGGGGACACCGCATTCCGGCCTATTACCTTCCGGACAGCAATGATTTTATTGTCGCTGAATCTCCGGCAGAAGCCCTCGAACAGGCAAAAGTAAAAACCGGCAATTTTAACCTGAAAATGCGTGATCTGCGCCAGGATGAAGATGTGCTTGATACCTGGTTCTCGTCATGGCTATGGCCAATCTCGGTATTCAACGGTATAATGCGTCCCGACAATAAAGATATTAACTACTACTATCCGACCAACGACCTGGTGACTGCTCCAGAGATCCTGTTCTTCTGGGTAGCCAGGATGATCATTGCCGGATATGAATACAAAGGGGACAAACCATTTAAAAATGTATACCTGACCGGTATCGTCCGCGATCACCTGCGTCGTAAAATGTCCAAATCCCTCGGCAACTCGCCCGATCCGCTCGATCTGATCCGGGACTATGGCGCAGATGGTGTCCGTACAGGAATGTTGTTCTCTTCACCTGCAGGAAATGACCTGTTGTTTGATGTGAAACTTTGCGAACAGGGTCGAAATTTCTCAAACAAGGTCTGGAATGCACTCCGACTCGTAAAGGGCTGGGAACAAACAGACGAGGTAGCGCCGGAAAGCGATGCCATTGCCATTCAGTGGATGGAAGCCAGAATGAACCAGGTAGCTCAGGAACTGAACGATCATTTCGAAAAGTACCGGATAAGTGATGCATTACTGACTATTTACAAACTTGTATGGAATGACTTCTGCAGCTGGTACCTCGAAGCCGTTAAACCGCCGTATCAGAAGCCCATCAGCAAAGATACCTATGCAAAGACCCTCGACATCTTTGAGGAACTGATGAAGCTGTTGCATCCGTTTATGCCATTTATCAGTGAGGAGATCTATCAGCAACTGAAGGAAAGGGAAGAAAAAGATTGCATTATCGTAGCCAGCTGGCCTAAGGTGCGGGAATATGATGCGGATATCATCGGTAAAGCCGAAAAGGTATTTGAAGTGATTACCAACATCCGGAATATACGGCAGTCAAAACAAATACCGAACAAGGAACAACTCAGTGTAATCGCCTGTGTGGGAGATCCTGCAGTGTACGGGCCAATGACCAGCCTGATATCGAAACTGGCCAATACCCACGAGATACAGTGGTCTGAGGAGAAGGTACAGGATGCGTTGAGCTTTCATATCGAAGCCGACGAATGGTTCATTCCGTTCGAATCGGGTATCGATCCTGAAAAGGAAATTGAATCACTGGAAAATGAGATCAGCTACCTGGAAGGTTTTCTGAAGTCGGTAATGAAAAAGCTTGGAAATGAGAAGTTCGTGAACAACGCCCCTGCACAGGTGGTGGAAAACGAACAGAAGAAGAAAAGCGACGCCGAAAAGAAACTGGAAGCGTTGAAGGAAAAACTGGCTTCGTTGAAATAGCCTGACTAGCATCTGCGCCTGGTCCGAACGTTATCTGTTGTGTCGGGCGCAGCTGTAATTGAATTTTAGCGAAAAAAATATTTTGCCCGTTTTCCTGAATTATTTATATTTACACAACTACCTGAAATATGTTCAACAGGCTTTTTCCATCCGATAAAAATCACATTTTAATGGAAGTGCAGGCTTCCACGAAGGATGTGCTTACCCAATTTATCGTTGATTACGTTAAGGATTTCTATCATAAATTCTACAATCCGCTTGGTCTGATCGATGATACCATCATCCGGATTAAAAATGCAGACCATTTTCCGGAAGAAGCATTTGATGATTTTTATCACGATATGGCCGCCATTTACAGGTATAAGCACGGAGAAGTACAACTTGAATTCCTGTTCGACGGCCGTTCACACTACGACAAGTATATGGAGGAATGGAATGACTATTTCAGGCGATCCATCCGGTATTTTTGTTTTAACAGGGTATTCGTTCGAGCTGTACTGGATATCGCTGTTTTCCATAATTCTGCACACACCGCACTCCTGGCAGGTGGCAGACTGAAACAATTTGTCCAGTCGTATTTTAATCTGAAAG
>JBNKDZ010000326.1:0-3131 GCA_050288525.1 Cyclobacteriaceae bacterium | reverse complement strand
ACGGTCGTCGCCAACGTGGCGAACATTATCGAATTAATGCCAAACACCCTTAAACGGATCATTTTTAGAACACCGCGGGCGCGGTGGTTTTGCATACGCAATAAAAAGGGGACGCTTAGGGATACTATGCGCGGCATTGCCGATTATTCCCGACTTGGCCACGACATCGAAAAACACCTCCACGCCATCCCACTCACGTGGGATTAAGTCGCCACGCAAAATAGCACACCCGAGCGGATTGCCCGGGTGTTCGCTTTCGCCGCATTGTAAACATGGGGAGCACCCCGCACCGGCTGGACGCGCTTATCTCCATTATCTGCCCACAAGTTCACTCGCGGGACTTACAAGGTGTTTGCTTTCGCAAAGTGGTGCTGCGAACTGGAGTTGAACCAGTGACACTCGGATTTTCAGTCCGATGCTCTACCAACTGAGCTACATCACCTTTAAATGCGGATGCAAAAGTATCGAAATTATTTTTTGGAGCAAACAATTACAGGATATTTTTTGGACTTTTCTCCATCAATTACCAACATTTTTATTGAATAACAAACAAAGTGTATTCGGTTTCGGTTAATTTATAGTTCTTAAAAATACATGAATTCAGAATATGATCGTTTCTTTTGATACATTGCCGTCTACATCCAGGGTCTGGATCTATCAGTCAGACCGTAAATTAAAAACAGAGGAGCAGGATTTTATCGAACAATCAGCCACTTATTTTGTAAAAGCCTGGACTGCCCATAAAAAAGACCTGAGGGCAGGGTTCAGAATTTTTCATGACAGGTTCCTCGTTTTGTCCGTTGATGAGGATTATCAGCCGGCAAGCGGTTGTTCCGTTGATTCGTCTGTTCATTTCATTCGTAAACTTGAAAACAACCTGGATATCAGTCTTTTGGACCGTTCTCAAATCGCTCTGATAGTCCATAGGGATATTTATGTGTTTAACATTCAGGAACTGAAAAGACAAATTAAGCACGGCTCTGTCTCTCCAAAAGCAATCGTGTTTAACAATTCCATTACCCATAAGCATGAACTTGCATCTTCCTGGACAGTACCTCTTGAACAGTCCTGGTTAAGGAAGTATCTGGTTGAAACAGCTTGATGCTATTCCTGATATTGTTCAACCGTAATCAATTCGCCTGGTTTAAACTCCTTGAGTTTCTGAAGATCACCCGCTATAGTACCAAAAACATTCACGGCGCTATATGCTCTGGGTTTTTCGGATGTGCTTACCGGAGTAGGGCCAAAAAAAATGCAGAATGCCTGTCCCGGAGGCCAGAATGCCAAACTGCCCGGATCCACTTCTTCACATGCATCCTCTTCCTGATCAGCATTCACGGAGATGGGGAAATATATTTCTTCTCCCCAGAGATGCGCATTTCCCGAAAGAGGTAATGCATCAAATATTTTTTGAGCAGTGGGGGTGTCAAGCAATTCGGCAATAACGGTCTTCCGTTCTCCTTTTATCGAGATCTTCTTCATATCCATTGGATCATCTTATTCCAAAACAGGTTCCGATTTCCCGGGCCATTTTTATGTAGGGGTGATCAGGGGGAACATTTTTCACTTTACCTGCTGTTTCAGACAGCGGAATGGACGTGATTTCTTCATTCTGGAGGGCTACCATACGATTGAAATTTCCCTGAGCAATAAGGTGTGCAGCATAAGCGCCATAGCGGGTAGCCAGCAAGCGGTCACTGGGAGAGGGAGTGCCACCTCTTTGAATATATCCAAGAATGGTTTCTCTCAGGTTCTGATCAATACGGCTGCTTAACTCTTCTGCGATATACCTTCCTGCAGAGGCGGATTTCTTTTTTTTCTTTATGCCTTCAGCAACAACAATAATGGATGAATGTTTTTCTTTGGCAACACGATCATTGAGATAATCGACAACGACATCAAGATCATATTCTATTTCGGGGATCAGAATAACATCTCCTCCTCCGGCAATGCCTGCATATAAGGTCAGCCATCCTGCATGATGCCCCATCAGTTCAATAATCATCACCCTTCTGTGTGCATTTGCGGTAGTATGAAGCCTGTCGATGGCCTCGGTAGCTATGTTGACGGCAGAGTTAAAGCCAAAGGTTCTGTCGGTGCCATAAATATCATTGTCGATGGTCTTTGGTAATCCGATCACATTCAGCCCCTCTTCAGCAAGACGCCAGGCTGTTTTCTGTGTTCCATTCCCTCCGATACATACCAGGCAGTCAAGACCCATTTTTGTATAGTTTTCCTTGATCAGGGCAGGCTTGTCAATTTCATCAAGAAAATCAGTGGTTTTCTTAAATGGTTTTTCCCTGGAAGTACCAAGAACTGTTCCTCCCAATGTCAGGATGCCGGACAAATCCGCTTCCTTCATTTCATAATAGTCGTTCTCCAACAAGCCAAGAAATCCGGATGAGATCCCGTATACCTTAGCTTTGTAATTCATTATCAGAGTCTTACCTATACCCCTGATGGTAGCATTCAAACCAGGGCAATCGCCCCCGGCAGTTAATAATCCAACTTTCATATCTTCTGGTTTTTATAATCGAATAAGTTAGTAAAAATGGTATTATACACAAAACAAATTATGCTGTTTGGACCAGAGAGATTAATGTTGTATGCCGGTGCTTTGATTTTTGTCAGAATATTAAGAATATCAGGAATAATATTTAAACACATGAAATTGATTCGAAACATATTCGGAAGTGTAATTATTATTTGTGTCGTTATAATGGTTCTTTTCATCCTTAGTATCAACATAAAATGTTACCATACACCAACGTTTGAAAAATCACCTGCCGGAATTGTAAATGAGGAGGTTTTTAATCAACTAACATTTATAAAGGAAAAGATGCATCTGGGAGCAGCCCGAGATATGCAGATGCTGTTTCCGGAAGGATTCATTTTTATGAATGCATTGTATGGTCTTTCCTGGTGCGGATTAATAAAGAACGCCGGTAGTGAATGGGAAAATTTTGATGAAGGAATGGATGAAGTTAATTGGTCAACCGAACAGATATTTTCATCCGAAGGCAAAAAAGGATTCAACAGGGATCTTAAATATGGGCTTTTTATTCCGGATGGTCCGGATATTTGCTTGGAGAAAAACTTTCGTTGCAACGTCTGTCTGAAAGGGATTCTTC
>JBNKDZ010000325.1:0-11716 GCA_050288525.1 Cyclobacteriaceae bacterium | reverse complement strand
CCGACAAGGTGTCGGTATGATTGAGTACCTGCTGACAATAATTTTCAAAATTATCAAAGACCTTCAGGGCGTTTTCGGGGGCAAAGTTCAGTTTCAGCTCACTGATCCCGGCTTCTCCCTTTTCAATTTTTCGTACGTTCTTTTTAAGGGAATCAAGACTCTTGATGATTTTATTGTAATACTGCGTCTGTATTTCAGCTTCAAAGTCGTTCATCTCCCGGAACAGTCTGTTTTTAAAGGATAGAATGGAGGCGTCTGTTTCTGCTTTTTGCGCAAGTATCACCGCTTTATCATACCATTGATCCGCAAACCGGAGCAGGTTATTTTTAATTTTGTGAAATTGTTTGTCCGACCGTTTTCGCCTTTTGGAGACAGCATAGGAATTGATCTTTTCGAGGTCAGCACCAAAAGCATTCATCTCTTTGCGAGCGTTGCTCTGTAATTTAAACAACAACTGCTTCTTGATTACCTCAGGCTCTTTTTCCAGTTCACCGAACAACCCGATCGTTTCGGTATAAAGATTTTGGATCATGTCTGTATTCTTCGACTTATCCAAATTCATTTTCCAGGCCTGTTCCAGATACCGGTCGATGGAATCCAGGACGATCTTGATCCTGGAAATATATGAAAGAGAAAAGATCTGAAATTCATTCAGGACAACCTGCAGAATGGCGTGACTTTTATTTCGCAGATACACACGGGCATAATCTCTGTAAGGTACTTTAACCGGAATGTGTTTTTTGGCAAACGGATGGAGGATCTTTTTCCGGGTCTTAAACCACCGGAGTGAGGCAATATCCTTTTTGTTGATAGCAAAATCTTCCAACGGGTGTTCCAGTATCAGTTTTTTCGGATAGGTAGCCAGGATGTTATCAATGGTAGTCACATACCATGACAGGCCATCATCCATGCTTTCTTTGATGGACGACAGCGTTTCGGTATTCAGTTGTTTGAAAATCTTACCGGATCTGAAATACAGGTCGTTACGAAGCTTCAGAAGGTTTTTGTTTTTGCGATACCCTTCTTCCATGCTTATAACCTCATCCAGGTTTTCCTTTAACGAAACATTGAGCGATTGCAATTCAATAACAGCCTTGCTCCACTCATTGAAACAGGGCGTGAAAGCGATCTCATTAAGCCGGTTGATCATATCCAGTGCCAGAGAATCTGCTTTGGAAATATCTTCACCAACAACAGGAAATGTAAATGAATTGAGTGCAGGAAGATCAGGAGAGATGATGGATTCTGAAATCACGGGCGCATCTTCAAGACCAAGGTCATACTCTTCAAAAGCAGAAGAAGCGTTGATAAGCAGGAGCGACTTATGGCTGTCTACCAGGTTGCTTACTTCCTGATAGGTTTTGTCAATATCCCTATAGTTTTTCTCCAGCAGACCGACAATGGTAAGGTCTGCTTCCGTAGATTCCTGCTGGATAGTCTGATAATAATGGAGGGTTTTTAATTTTTTACTTACGATCCTGATCTCCATATTTACCCGGTATTGGCTGATAATGCGCTCCAGTGTACGGAAGATCTTTTCGGTGAGGGCGTTGTTGTCGTTTAGCACAAGCAACCTGGTGGTGGCATCTTTCCATGGCCCTTTGGATGTGATGTATCGGATGATATTAATGGCCAGCGCCAGGTTTTTTCCTTTTCCGCTCCACCAAAGGTCTATTTTTTTATGGTTGCCAAAGCCGTGTTCCCGGTTATAGCTGAGGAATAACGAATTGTAGTCGTTCTTCTCAAAATTCCGGATCAGGTGTTTGAATTTATCATCCTGCGCATCCGGTTTTTTCCATTCCATAAGGATCGAATTCGGAACTACTCCGGAAAAACCATATACCCTGGATATCTCATCCATTCCCTCATAAATATTTTTACACTGATAGGTATGGGAAAAATAGGATAGCTTATCTTCTTTTTTTATTAAAGATTGATTTTGAGGAGATCGTATAAGAAAGGAATTATCAGAGGTGGTAAGTTTAAACAGTGTCAGCATTCCCAGCTTTCCGGCAATGGACTGGCCCACTTCCGAAATATATTCGTCGTTCTCTTTTGAGCTGAACATCAGGATGTTCGGGCGCCAGTTGCGGGTATGGATAAGGGTGGTATTGAGTTTTTCAAGTCCTGATTTGACGACCGAAGCCCAGACACCACTCCAGGCATCGCCGGTTTGAAGACTTAGTTCTTTGCGTTTTAATAAAAGAAAAACAATTGCAAGTATTACCGTTGCACCCAATGTTGCCAGAAGATTAAGGTAAATCATTACCAGGAAACAGGCAATAGCACCTAATAGGCTAAGCCATATAGGCGATTTAAACTCGGGCCGGAAGTCAGCGCTTGTCCAGCTTTCAAAAGCACAGCTCAGGTTCAGAAAACCATAGGTGGTTATAAAGAAAATTGAAACAATAGCAGCTATAGCATCCAGACTACCAATAAGTATACCACCCTCTGCGATTAAAAAGGTCAGCAGTAAGGCATTTCTTGGTTCATTGGAATCTCCGACTCCTTTTGCAAAGAATTTAGGTGATATCCTGTCGACTGCAGTTGCCTGCAGGATCCTTGGCGCACCTAAGATGCTACCAAGAGCAGAAGATAGTGTAGCTCCGAAGATACCGGCAGTAATAAGAGGCGCATAAAATGATATGTCAGAGAGAACATTTTGTTCTACAAGTTTATCGCGACTGACAGTATAACTAAAAAAAACGGCCAATCCGATGTATACAAGAAAGCCCATCAGAATTGCGCTGATTGACCCTGTCGGTATAGATTTTTTTGGATCCTTAAGGTCTCCGGACATGCTCACCCCGGCTTCAAAGCCTGTAACAGCAGGGAAAAATATCCCGAATAATACTAATAAATCTACTTTTTTATCAAGCGGAAAAAGGAAATTTCCACTTGGGTTAAATCCGTGATCTTTACCGATAAAGATGGATACCAGCGACAGAAAAATCAGCGCCATGATAATAAACTGAGTTTTAATAGCCAGTGAGGTGCTGATGAAGGTGATGATGGTAACAACCAGCAATATGATGGTTCCGGTTATCTGAATATTTGTTTTGGTCGCCTCATAACCAATAACATTTAGAAACGTCTCGGAAAAACCGATCAGGTAAAGACTGACGCTGAATGACAGCCCGACAAACAGGGCCAGTCCCAGCGTCCCGCCAATGGGAAGCCCCAGGCTGCGGCTGATCATGTAGTATGTTCCTCCTGCCTGCACCTTTTTGTCTGTGGCGATGGACGACACACTCAATCCTGTCGACAAGGAGATTAAATGCGCAATTACGATGATGCCAATCGTAGCGATTAGTCCTGCCTGTCCCACAATGAACGGAAGTCGCAGGTACATGATGACACCAAGTATTGTCAGGATGGAGGGCGTAAAGACCCCTGAGAATGTGCCGAATTTGTTTGATTTAGCCATCAGTCTGTGTTCTGAATTTTAGACACCGGATGTTCCGGTATACGAAATTACCATAACGGTTCAATACCTCTTATTGTTATCCCGGTCAACAGGAATTTTAATGCAGGGTTAAAAAACCATTTCAAATGGATAGAAATTTAGGAAAAAATCATTAAAAGTATTTATTACAACAGCTATAATTGAATTATATAAACAAATAATTTACATTTTTTACCCATGCATATCGTTAAGTTCTTTTATATCTTTACCAGCAGGAAGAGGCATCACCGATACCCTGCTCCAAAAAATATTGATTAAAATCCCGGCTATCCGGGATCTGAATTTTTTCCTTATGAGGTATAAACTGTTTTTTGTTTTAATATTGTTGTGCGTTCAGCAGGTTGGATTTTCCCAGACAGATTCAACAAATATTCAGCGCCCGAAAATCGGATTGGTTTTAAGCGGGGGAGGGGCCAAGGGGCTTGCGCATATCGGTGTCTTGAAGGTGCTTGAAAAGGCGGGTATTGTTCCGGATTATATCACCGGCACGAGTATGGGAAGTATTATCGGAGGATTGTATGCCATCGGGTATTCACCTGATGAACTGGAAAAGATTGTCAATGAGATCAACTGGGATGCTATTTTGTCCAATACCATCCCCCTCAACCAGATCACCTATGAGGAAAAGGAATATTATGCCCGGTATATTGCCGAACTACCTGTTGAAGGGGTGAAAGTTAAGCTGCCCCGGGGATTGATAGAAGGGCAGAAATTATCTGAATTGCTGATACGTCTGACCAGGCCGGTACATGAAATCCATAACTTCCATGATCTGCCTGTGCCTTTTGCCTGCGTAGCCACAGATCTGGAAACAGGCGATCCGGAGATGCTGGATCATGGTTCGTTGCCGAATGCCATACGAGCCAGCATGGCTATTCCCTCCATATTCACACCTGTGGAGCTCGACGGAAAACTGCTTGTCGATGGAGGTATGGTGCGGAACTTCCCTGTGGAGGAGGTGATAAACATGGGCGCTGATATTGTTATTGGGGTGTTTGTTTCAAATGATGCCTTGCCCAAAGAAGAATTGAACTCCATAGTTTCCGTAATGACCCAATCGGCTTTTTTGATCGGGATTGCAGATTCAAGAAAACAGATTGATTCGGTTGATATTTATATTGAGCCATCTCTCAAGGATTATAATGCCGGAAGCTTTAAACAAGGGGCTGCGATTATTAAGATCGGAGAGGAGACGGCAGAACCGTTTTATGAAAAATTAAAAAACCTTGCGGATTCTCTAAAAGCGATAGCACCTTTGCATAAGATTGAAAAACTGCCGGCAAAAGACAATTACCACATATCAAGAATACAGGTTAACGGAAATAACAAGATATCATCCCGACTTATAAGGGGAAAACTCCGGATTACGGAAGGCTCTGATCTTTCTATTCATGATATCGAAAAGCGGATCTCAATATTGTACGGGACCCGCTATTTTGATCGTGTGACCTATGAGATTCGTCAGATAGAATCGGGTAATGAACTGGTAATCAATGTGGTAGAATCACCGGATGGTGTATTAAAACTTATGGCAAGTTATGACACAGAGAATGACTTGTGTATAAACGGGAATATCACCTACCGGAATTTCCTGATGCCGAATTCAAGAGCTATTACGGATGTCATATTATCAAAATTTCCCGGACTGAATGCCAGTTACCTGAAATATATAGGGGAGCGGCAGGATGCAGGGATTATTTTCGGAGGGGGCTATCACACCAATAATCTCCCGTATTTTGAGAATAACCGGAGGGTAACCGATTTCAATGTCGATCAGATAAACCTGTATTGTCAGGTGCAATCGACCAGCTTTCTGAATTTTACGTTTGGTGTACGTTCTGATGTTGACCTGGTTTACCAGAAAGCGATCAATCAGGATACTTCTTTTACCAATATAAAACGCGTACAAAACAGGCAACTACGATTAAGCATCTTTACAGAATATAACAGCTATAACCGCCAGTATTTTCCCTCAAGCGGAACTGCTTTTGATATTTCCTATTCGCAAAGTCTTAAAGTCTGGAGCAGACAGGAATTTCTTGAAGGAGACCCGGTGACAGGGAATAATGACCCCTTTGAGAGCTTTTTAAAGGAATTTGGCACATTTAAAAGTGAGGTCACTTACATTCATCCCTTTTCAAAAAAGGTATCGCTTGTGCTGAATAACAAGATGATATTATCAGGAATGGAGGATTTTGACTACAATCTGTTGAATTATCAGTATGTAGGAGGTTTTAATCCGGTATTTGATAACGGACATGATTTTATGGGTTCCGAACAGAAACTGTATATGCTTTCTCAGTTTTTTATGATGCGTGCAAAACTTCAGATCGAACTGGACGACAATCTGTTTATTAGCGGCACAATTGATTATATCGATGCTGAATACCCCATGAAATGGATTATACCTGCCTCAGATGAGAATACGCTTAACGGTAAAAAACGCAGGGCAGGGTATGGACTGTCGCTGGGATATAACAGTATATTCGGTCCACTGTCCTTTTCGGTGTCAAAGGATCATATCCGGGATAAGGTTTTAACACATATCAACGTGGGGTTTTGGCTTAAGTAGTGATGTAGGAACAAGGAACAAGGAGCAAAATAAAATCCCCGAAGTCTGGTAATCTTGAAAATCCTGTTCAGACAATTACAGATTGGAGATAATTTCTTTTTAAATAAAAAAGTGATAAAGACCGGTTTAACTATCGGCCCTTATCACGTTATAATGTTGTCGGTTATTGATTTTATACACCTGTTTTAATTAGGCAAAAGCAAACTATTCTACTTTAACCGTCTTCTGTTGATCGTGTAGCAGGCAGTATATTTTTAAATACCTATTAGTACTCCTAATGCAATAACAGCGTGGTCATAATCACTTACTACATATTTTACTTCAGAAAAACCGGTAATACGGTTGTTGAAATACCATTCAAGCCCCATACCGATGTTCATCCCGAATTCATTATTGGAATCTTTGAAGTCGGTTGAAGTTTCTTTCACTTTTACGGAAGTAAAGTTAAAACCCATAAGAGGGTAAAATCCAACAGCACTTGACATGCTGAAAACGTAATGTGCATTAACATTGAATTCTGAAAATGTTGTTTTCCAGGTTCCGTTTTTTTCAGGGAAATAAAAGCAGATATCCGGAGTAATGGCCCAGCCACTTCCAACTTTAAAGTCTCCCCTGAAATTAAATCCGGGTTGATCGATCTCACTGGCATAGATAAAACCTACACCGATACTTGATTTGGCCTGTGCGTTGGCAAATTGGTAGCTTATTGATAGAGCTAAAACAAAAATTATAGTTAAAAACTTTTTCATATTAAAGTAAATTAATTGTTGGTGCGAAATTAATAGATAAATGTAGCATAAAGGAAGACAATTTATGTAAAAATTATACATCCTGAATCAATACCAAATATAAACGGCTGATTTTCTGTTTAAGTGTTTTGTCTGTCAGGTTAATTTTTTCAAAATATTATAAAATAGCGGGTATATTGTGTTTTTGGACAGGATATTGCCGGTTTTGTACGTATTATACCCTGATTCTAATGATTTTGCAAAAAAAGGTCATGAAAACAGGCGTTTTCTTTTTCATGTTTTTTTTGGATGAAACTTACGTAATGTGAGTGTATTAATTAAATATTTTAACTCCGAAAAATATCTCTAATACCGTAACAACAAATATGACACCCAGGATCGGAGGTATGATATACTTTAACGAAAAACCGACATACCGGGCGGCAAATGATTTTGTGAATTGAGGGTACCCGTAGGTTAGTTCACGAAACAGTTTTTTGCGCTTCCATACATAAATAGCAAATATCGAAACCATCAAACCACCAAAGGGCAATAAGGTATTGGAGGCTACGTCTGTCACGAAATCCATGAAACTGACTGTTTTGTCAGAATGCACATAGGAAATGAACTCCGTGAAGAATTTTGAACTACCCAGTGATAACATGGAGGGAATTCCGAGCAGGAATATGATGGCAGCAGAATACCATACGGCAGTTCTTCTTTTTATATGATGTTTATCGACCATATACGCTACAGGTAGCTCCATGAGTGAAATTGTCGAAGTCAGGGCAGCAAAGGATAGCAACAGGAAGAATAGCGAACCAACAACGATGCCCACAACCGGGCCCATCGATTCAAAAACTCCGGGCATGGTCTGGAATATCAGTCCGGCACCACCTTCCGGCTCAATGCCTTGTGTAAATACAAATGGAAATATCATCAGTCCGGCAAGAAATGCAATTCCAACATCGGCAATGGTAATATAGGTACTGGAGGAAATAACGTTTTCTCTTTTTCCCAGATAACTTCCATAGGTCATCATGGCACCAAGACCCAATGACAGGGAGAAGAAAGCTTGTCCGAGTGCCCTGTAAACTACATCAAGGGATATTTTTGAGAAGTGCGGGACAAGGTAAAACTTTAACCCTTCCTTAGCACCATCCAGTGTGAAAGCATAAACAGTGAGGAAGAGCATGATTGCTAACAAAACAGGCATTAATATTTTGCTGGCTTTTTCAATTCCTTTTGTCACGCCTTGTGACACAATAAAGGCTGTAGCCAGAAGAAATGCCAGTGTATATCCACCAACAGTTGAGATATCCTGAACGTAGGATCCGAATTCATCACCTATACTAAAGTTGCCCTGCAGTATCTCCACGAAATACCCAAGTACCCATCCGGCAACAACATTGTAAAACGAAAGAATAATGATCCCGCATAAAACTCCCATGATGCCGATCCAGGACCATTCTTTATGTCCCAGTGGTTTAAAGGACATGGCAGCACTTTTCTGCGACCTGCGTCCGATGGCAATCTCGGTAACGAGGATCGGGTAACACAAAACAAAGCAGAAAAACAGGTACATGATCAGGAATGCCGATCCGCCTCCTTTGCCTGCCTCGAATGGAAATTTCCAGATATTTCCCAACCCGACAGCACTACCGGCTGCGGCTGCAACAAATCCAAACTTGTTAGAAAAGGTACTTCTGTGTGCCATAATGATACGTTATATTATTTTTTGTCAGGATTGGGATGTACTTCAAAACAAATACAATAATTCGTTTCGGACAAATTATTTTGTAAAATCCTTTGAGGAGGATACAGGTTTTTATTTCTAAACAGGGTTTCAGGCAACAATTTTATATGAATCGGGGTTATGATATGTACAACAACGGACCGGCTGAAAGGCTGTTTTAACAGTATTTTTTGGAAATATTCGTTTATTTAGCTAATCTGCCGTCTTACATAAATAATATGTTCAACAATGAACGTTCAGCATGGAACATAAGCTCAAATTGTTAGAGAAGTGGTTTGGACGGATGTCGTCAAATGTCCTTATCGCCTTTTCCGGAGGGGTAGATTCCTGCCTGGTAGCTTTTATGGCCCGGAAACACCTAGGAAAAGAACGTGTAAAAGCAGTTATCTCTGCATCGCCAAGCCTGAAACGCAGGGACCTTGAAATTGCAAAAGATTTTTGCCAACGATTTGATATACCACTTGACATTATACATACCCGTGAGCTACAGGATCCGGACTATGCTTCGAATCCGGTAGACCGATGCTATTTTTGCAAAAATAACCTGTACAACGATCTTAAGGATCTGGCAAGTGAATATCCTGATGCTGTTATTCTTAATGGTCAGAATTTTGATGATCTGAGTGATTACAGGCCCGGGATAAAAGCAGCAAAAGAGTTTAAAGTACATAAACCTTTAGCCGACTGTAACCTGTCAAAAGAGGATATACGTGCCATAGCGCATCAATATGATCTGCCAACCTGGGATAAACCATCGAGTCCGTGTCTGAGCAGCAGGGTCCCTTACGGACAGGAGATCACTGCTCAAAAGCTGAGACAGATCGAAGAAGCCGAGAATTTGCTCAACGACATGGGGTTTGATGATGTTCGTGTACGGCATTACGGTATATCGGCCCGTATTGAAGTGCCGGCGGATCAGGTTCAGAAATTGAGATCTCTGAAAGACAAGATAGAGTCTGAGGTTTTGGCACTGGGCTTTAAAAAGGTTGAAATTGATGAGGAAGGATTGGTGTCGGGAAAATTAAACAGGGTTTTACAACAGTGAGCAAAAGTTTTAACATCGATTATCAAAGGCATGAGCGTGTCGGCTTTCCGGAAGTGATTTTTGGAGCATCAAAAACAGCTGAACAACTTATTGATATCATTAAAGATCACCAGGAAAATAAACGGAATGCCTTTATCACCCGGGTACAGAAAGAGAAGGCAATGAAACTTTTAGAGGAGTTTCCCGCAGGTTTTTATGATAGAATCTCCGGAGTATTCCTGGTTGGTAAATTCCCAGACCAGTTGGACGGAGATAAAGTTGCGGTCTTATCCGGAGGTACTTCGGATCAGTATCTTGTGGACGAAATCCATTATACATTGCGGTTTATGGGATATGATGTCGCCCGGTATCAGGATGTGGGTGTTTCAGGGGTGCATCGTTTGATGGATAATATTGAAGAATTAAAGAAATATAAAGTCCTGATCGTTGTTGCCGGATTTGAAGGAGCCTTACCTACTGTGGTCGGAGGGTTGTTGCCTCAACCCATTGTGGCTGTACCGGCAAGTGTTGGATATGGTGTGGGTAAAGGTGGCAAAGCGGCACTAAATGCCATGTTATCGAGCTGTGCCAATGGGGTGGCTGTGGTAAATATTGATAACGGGTATGGAGCAGCCATGGCGGCGTACAGGATCTTAAATCTGACATAATCATTTAAATATGAGTATACTTAAAATAGAGGCATTTTCCGGGTTGAGCGGAGATATGTTTCTGGGAGCATTGGCGGAACTTACGGATGGCTGGGATTATATCAGGCAATTGCCCGAAAAGCTTGGATTGAAAAATGTAGAAGTGCGGATAACAGATGTCGTTAAAGCAGGAATTGCCTGCAGGCATATAAAAATCGTCGATCACAACACGTATCATTCGTTCCTTAAAAACGATCCTCATCATGGTCATGGACATCACCGCCATTTGTCCGATATTGAAAAGATCATCGGGAAGGGAGATATTTCCGGGAATGCCAAAGATATAGCAAAAACAATTTTCAGATTATTGGGCGAAGCAGAAGCAAAGGTACATGGTGTGGATATTCAAAAGATCCATTTCCATGAAGTCGGCGCTATAGATTCCATTCTTGATATTGTCGGCACGGCCTGCCTTCTTGACATGTTGAAAATAACAGGGACATATGCTGCTCCGGTATGTACCGGATTTGGTTTTGTGATGACCGAACACGGAAGATTGCCGGTGCCTTGTCCTGCAACCAAGGAATTACTACTCAGAATTCCTACCTACCCAGGAAAAGCTGAAGGCGAAATGACCACTCCTACAGGTGCCGCCATCCTGAAATATTTGCAACCTGAATTTCAGATACCGGTGCTGACTGAAGAAAAAACGGGTCACGGTCCCGGCGAAAAAAACTTCGAACATCCGAATGTATTACGGATTACCAAATGTGTCGAATCCGGAAAGGAACATGAAGAACAGATCATAATGATCGAAACAAACATCGATGATATGTCACCGGAATTACTTGGAGCGGATTTTCAGAATGGATTGCTGGAGGCAGGCGCCAGGGACTTTTTTATTCAGCAGATCACAATGAAAAAGGGGCGGCAGGGTGTTTTGCTGTCGGTGCTGTCCGATCAGCCCAATCTGGACGATGTATCCGGCTATATTTTTAACAATTCAACGACCATAGGGATTCGACATTATCCGGTTTCCAGAACTATTTTGAAAAGGGAACAGATTACATTTAAATCATCTTTGGGAGAAGTGCAGGTTAAAAAAGTGATACTCCCGGATGGAAGATCACGGGTTACACCTGAATATGAATCATGTCGGGAGATCGCCGGAAAATCAGGAAGAAGCATTATGGATGTATGGGCATGGATTGTACGTGAGTTGTCTGAAGTATAGGAAAAAGATCACTTACATTTTCTTGTAATAAACTAATGGGCAGGCATGGAAATATCCGCATGACAGATATGGGGCATAGAGAAATTTGTTGATCATTTCTTGTTTTTTTGAGTTCTTAAATGTGAAGATTCTGATTTCTTGTGTCTTTTCATTTTGGCAGTTTATTGTTGGTATAAATTCCATGTGTATGTTATTTATTACAAATTCAATAAAAGTATTCGTATTCATTAATCACAGATAATCCGAAGGTCTGATTTTAATAAATATTCCCGAATAATCATTAAATTAT
>JBNKDZ010000324.1:0-4248 GCA_050288525.1 Cyclobacteriaceae bacterium | reverse complement strand
TATATCTACCATCTCGACAAAGGCCACGAAGTTGTGAAAGGGAAACTTATCATAGAATAATAGTGGCCTTAATCCTGATTATTGCTATCCAGGAAATACTTTTTGTGTTGTAGAGATGTTTCTTCCACACAAAAAGCAGATAAAATATAATCCTAAACTAATACATGAAACATGAAACTATTACTTGCATTAACATTGCTCCTATTTACATTCATACCTGTTCAAGGACAAGAAACAGACTACATAAACACCAATAATGCCAGATCATCCACCTATTTCAAATACCGGCTGGACAGCATTACAACATATAGTCTCGACAAAAATTCAAATTTTTGGATAAAAAAGAGGACCACCTCATTTTTGTATAATAATAATGGACAGCTGATACTTTTTAATGAATCATCAGTCCGATTTTCCCAAATATTCGAATATGACGATGATAAAAATCTAATTTCGATAACAAATCAATTAAAAGGTGCGTGGAGTGAAGAGAAACAGACCTATGAATACAACCAACAAGGTCAAATGATACAAGCCGTTAAATACATAAGGCCTGGGGAAGACCTCCCTTTAATTGTATACACCAAAATGGAATTTGATTACAACGATAAAGGATTTTTGGAAACAAAACATTCTTTATCAAAATTTAACTCTGTTGATAACGTTTGGAAGGGCCATGAAAAATCTCTCTATACATATAATTTACATGATGACCTCATTCAGATAACCAACTTAAAACTGAATAATAATGTCTGGGATACAACTGGTATTACGAATTATGAGTATTTATATAACGCACAAAATAACATTTCCAAGATGTATTATTTCGAAAAATCCCAGACTTTCATTAAAAACTTCAAGTACGATCAAAACGGGAATCAAATTCAGGATAATTACTCAAATAATACTGAAATCATTTACTCATATGATCTTTCTCACGATTTCAAAGAGGTAATTATGCCTCCTTGGTATATTTTTAATGACAAAATATATTCTTCTTGCTCATTCAGATTATATTATTATTATTTTGATATTCATAGCATAAACAATATGCTGACTGAAAAACATAGTATCAATGAATATGGAGATGAGGTAAAATATATCTTCCACTACTCAACACAGAAAGTAACAGCCGTTAAAGATGTTACAGAAAACCCCATTACATTATTCCCCAATCCCTCTGAGGAATACATATCCATCAACTTCGACCAAAAATATCAAAATGCCGAATTTGAGCTGTTTGATGTTCAAGGAAGCAAAATCTTGTCCGGAAATGTTAAAAACACACAGAGCATAAGTCTGGCAGGCATTATTCCGGGGATATATTTTTATAATTTGTATTTTGACAATCAAATTAAAAGTGGCAAATTATTCAAAAAATAGGCATTCATACTTCAAGAAAATATTTGAGGGAGTTCTGATCGAACTCCCTTTTACATTTATGAACCTCTGTAAATCTTCCAACAATTTTAATTTCTTTTTTTGTTATAAAAATTCAAATTTCTACATTCATAAATAATATGTCCTTAGATTATGCCATATTCATGAATCAGCAGGCTTTTGAATTGTTTATAATCTGACACCACATGATCAGCCTCCGACAAAACACCCTTATCAAACGACGTGGTCAATCCGACACTTATCATGCCTGCTGATTTTGCCGCTTCAATGCCATAGGGCGAATCCTCGATCACCAAACAATTTTCTGGAGTAATACCCATTTCCTTTGCTGCGTACAAAAAGATATCCGGTGCCGGTTTGGATTTGTTTCCCACATCTTCGATATGAAAAATAGCGTTTCCAAACAGATCCCTGACAGGCAATTTCTGTTCTACAAGAATCATAAGTTTCTTTCGCAGCGAAGTAGCAATACATGATGTAAGATCTGTGGTCTCCAGCCATTCAAAAAAAGCTTTAAACCCATCGATATAAGCAATATCATGTAAAAACAGATTCTCAATAAGCTCTTTCCGCTCCCTGGTAAGTTTATTTTCATCCTCATCCAGATTGTAATAGTCTTTCATGACCCGCACACCCTCAAGGATTGTTCTTCCTGCCATTAACGGCTTGAGATGGGCTCTGTCATATACCAGTCCGCGTCGTTCCATTAAGATGGTCTGACTTTTGTCCCACAGAGGCTCGGTATCAATCACCACTCCTTCCGCATCAAAAATTACCGCTTTTAATAGTTTCTCCATGTATCAGGATTCTTCTTTAAAAAACAATTGATAAAAATGCAGGTCACTTTCTTCATCGTAGCCTTTCCGGATAAGATTTCGGTTGCCATGCACATATACATGGAAATTTTTATCGAGTTTTATTACACTTTTAAACACTCTTTTAAGCTTCTTTACCGCTTCGGGATTTATATCAAATTCATCATATACCTTCACATCGTTTTTGGCTGTATAATCTTTCTTATAATCCTCAAAAGCATCAATAATCTCCGGTTCTTTCAGTACTTTTTCATGAAAACTATTCTTGTCGAAAGCATCTTCTTTCTTAAAAAAATTCGCCGATTCGTTGATCAACGACAATTGATCAATCTTATCTGCTTCAGGAAATTTTTCTTCTGCAAAGTCTTTGCACATATTCAGGAAGTTTCGTGTATGATAAAAGGAATCCTCCATGGGCCGGACTTTCAGGAACCGGTCTTTCCAATATGCCGCCTCTTCTCCCTTGTTGGTATTGTCAATAACCATCACCCTGTAACCATTTTCTTCTTTTTGGTTAAAGATCAAGCATCCTTTATCGAGTTTATTGATGTTAATGCCTTCATCTTTTTTGATTTCAAAACGTTTTCCTTCGGGAAATACTTTCAGAAAGGTATCCTTATTCTCCGATTTGAAAATTCCGACAGCATCGGTTATCTCTCCTTCAGCTTCACAATTTTCGAACAACACCACATAAAGTTCACCCGTCTTGATCTGTGGATGATCTGACTGCTCATACAGGTGTTTGGCGATGCGGATACTTTGTAAAAGGAGTGCATTGACATCCTGAAATATAGTCTTCGCATAGGTATACACCTCATTCAGGTGCAGTTCGGCATCATGATAGAAGGAATAATACTCCTGACCCTTAAATGGTTTGGTGAAATAACCTGCCAGTACGGTCCGGATGCTTTCATTCACTTCAACTTCCTGCTCGGAAAGGATAATCCCCTGATCATCATTTTTATTACCAATATGATGCACAACAATGCCTGACATGGATGCTTCTGAGAAATTTATCATACAGTTCAAGATTTGTAATTACCTGATTTAATTTCAAAAGTGGTTTTTTAAATGATTACAATCAAGGTTAACCCTGAAATCTGTTGAAAAGATCCTTTTTTCAGGATGCATTTATTTCACATGTATCGGCCTTGCCGAATATCCGGTATCTGAATTTTGCTATAAGATCATATAAAAAATCGCTAAAAGAGGTCGGGAGAAACCGGAATACATACAAAAAACGCCATAAACCATCAAGTTCACCGGCAATTTTAAATACAGCTGTCGATTTGGAATAAATACGTTCCTGATCGATCAGAATTAACGAATCTTCGCGGATTGTTCCATAGGTATCCAACAACGACTGTGCTTTTTTTGATTGCAACGGCAAAAAAGAAAAAACTTTTCGTGTATCATATCGCCTGATCAACTTTATCGCACGATTGCACAAGCCACAAGGGCCATCAAATAAAATGATCTTATCATCCATTAATCACTGCATTTACTTGATATAATGAATAACTGCATTTACTTCCTAAAGTTTATGGAATGCGTCAGAAGAATTCCGGACAAATCCCGAAGGGATGAAATGATTATCCCAAATTTAATACCATTTTGTTAAGGTCATATTATTTTCTGATTTAAGACAGGAAGTACCGCACTAAATCGGACAAGTCAGGAAGAATACTATTCAGACAAATCAATTAACGGATCAATCGGTATTTCTGGGGAGTTTGAGCGGACAATACCCTGGTTCGTATATTCTGTAATTCTGCTTCAGACAAAATTGGATCGTTATGAAATGTTGAGTAGTGTCGTCTAAATTAACGCTGACAGGTCTTTGGACGCTGTCAGGTTGGTATCACTAAAATTAAATTGCCTTTTTCTTTGCCCTGTGCGCTACGCGCTTTGTCATACTACCTCTCCCAGATTTACGATTTACAGATTGATCCTAATTAACACAGGGATCAAAACCCTATTAGGTGACGTACGAAACTGGATCAGGATGCTTAATTTGAAAAAGAACTTATTA
>JBNKDZ010000323.1:0-2955 GCA_050288525.1 Cyclobacteriaceae bacterium | reverse complement strand
GCTGTTTCCTCTGTTTTAAGTTCATCAAATATGCCGAATTCAAAATTCTCAGAGCCAAACGTGTTCCAGTCATGCTGCAATTCCTTGTTTTTATGGCTTTTCATTTTTAACTGGAATTGGTCAGAATTATGTGCCCGGTCCAGGTCGGTACTTGTTTTCAGAAACAGCTTATCGTTTTTCAGGTTTTTGATCTGCATAATGCCAGCCCTGAATTTCATCAGCTTGTAGGCACGTTTGTTTTCTCTTTTTGTTTTCATGTAATTATTGAATATCAATAAGACAAATATACTATGGATTAAGTTTCTCAAGTATCTTATTTAATTCTTGTCCGATCCTAAATACTTGTATTCTTTAGCAAGTGAAGTCTTTGGCTTTTTCCTAATTGACAATTGTCTGATTCGGTTTTTCTTTCTCAATAGTTGAGCTATTAGAAAGAACAATGTTCATTTGCATATTTAACCATGGTTTCAATATCCTTGTATCTGAATTCTCTGTTATTTAATTTTTCGATCATCTCCGGGCAGTCACTGAAAATAGTCAAACAACGTTTCTTAAAGTTTAAGTCATCAATATATTTTAAATAATTATCTCTTTTTATATAATGATCCTCATATATAACAGAGCCAAATCCTGATGTCAATGGAACATATTCATTACGTATTGGGATGTTTCTGATTTTTTTAAATCGTACAAATAATCGAGTATTACCATTCTGTAAAAGTCTGGCAAAGAATACATCTTGATAATCTTCCCAAACCTTTCTGGGCCCATGTTGTACTTGTCTTTTTGTGTCAATAACAAGTTTCTCATAGGAAATACTGTCAAATTTTATCATAAAAGCGTCATTTGGATCTATTTTTTTCTTTTTGCCATTTTCTTTATATGTGATTCTATAACCGTTGACAAAGATGTCTTTTTTATGCACCTTAATCATGCATTCGATCGAATCACCGGAGTTAAGAATTAATATCCCTTTTTGATATTCACCAAAAGCGGATGATATAAATATTGTCGAAAGAAAAAATCCAGTAAAAAAATATCGGAAATAATGTAGTCGTTTCATAATCATTAATTATTTTTTCAAGTGTTAGGTTTCAGCGTTTGGTTGATGATTATGGATATGAAAGTCATTCATAATCAAGCGCTTCCAGTATTTTATTTAATTCTTCTCCAATTCGTTCCATCTCTGAATCATACATGTCTGTATCCTCGGATAGTGCTTTGATTATGATCTCATAATGTTGTATCCGTAAATTACAATAGGTCAATAGCTTATTATCAAATTCCAGCAATTCTTCCGGTAAATTTTCAATAGCATTGAGTCTGTTAACGATTTCTCTGTTTTCCTTCCATAAAATAATTCCTTTTCTTAGTTCCTTAATTACAAATTGAGGTCTGTCTGAAGTGATCTCATTAAAAACCTTAAGGGCTTGACTCTCATTTTTGGAAAATTTTGCCACTTCACTATCATATGTTGTCGAATCATATTCTGGTTGGAACAGATCTCCAGTAAAATATAATGTTCCTGCAAGCATCAAAAAGAGTATTACCATAAAAACAGCTCCTACTCCGGCGGCTTTCCATCCGCTGTAGAACATACCTCCTGATGCTTCATGTTCTTTTAACCAGGGCCCCTGGATCTTTTCAACAATCAGATAAATGATAGCTGTGTATACGGCAGGTATCACCGCATTCGGGATTTTATCAATTATTTGTTCGGGTAACGAGAAGAGCCCGGCATAAATCAAAAGGGTGGAAATAATGCCGAGGATAAACGCTTTTCTTCCATTATCTTCCTGATTATAAGCCTCATAGTTCTTTTTTATTAAATATCCCGCTGCGGCAGGCCCTCCGAAAAATGTTGCGATAGCAATTGCTTTTTGGGAAAATAAAGTTTTTGTTTCTTCCATTGGTAAAAAGTTATTTTTTGTAATGCTTAAAAATTATACCGACGAACAAAAGTAGAACCAGCGATTAAATATAGGAAAAATGTGGGATAAAATGTATGAATCATAGCGGACAGGTTGTTGGGCAGTACAAAGTGATGTTTTGAAAGGACAACCAGGAAAGATGAGTTCTTATCTCTTGTTGATAATCCTCTTGCTAACTACTCAAACTCCAAACTCCCATATTACCCCAATATTAAGTTTAAGTTAAATATTACCGTTAGATTATCGTAATGTTTCCAAAAAGATAATAATTCCGTAAATTAGGTAATAAACACGTAATATTATGAAAAGAGTGATGCTGCTGATTTTTTTGCTGATGTCGGGAATGATGTTGGCACACGCCGGACAGGAATGGAATGAGGGGGTAGTGGTGCTTAAAAATAACGAGGTACTTACCGGTCATCTTTTCTATGTTTCGGACCTGGACCTGGTTCAGGTGAAAAGCAATGGTAAAACCCTGTGTTATTCGGCTTCGCAGGTTCAGTTTTTTAACATACATGATGTTTCGATGGGTGCTGTCAGAAGGTTTGTGCCTGCACCATATGTAAATTTGGCCAAACAGCGAAAAGATGTGTTTTTCGAAGTGATCATCGACGACCGGATCAGCCTGCTGAGGAAAAAAAGTCCCTATAGCACAGGATCGGGTCAGGTAAAGGAAGCGGGAGTCAGCGAGCATATATCGGATTACGACTATTTTTTCGAATTTGATGGTCTGGTGTTTGCTTCTTCACAATTCAAACAAGAGTTGATGCAGATCATTAACAGCTATATGGCCAATGAGGTAGCTGCTCTGATTAAAAGCGAAGGATTGAATCTGAACAAGATCTCAGATCAGATAAAGGTAGTTCAGTTTTTTAATGCTTCCGGAGGATCTGCTCCCATGGATGGTTTATTACAGGTGCTCAATTAACGGGAAGGTTTTAATATTTGTGTAATACGGACCGGCATATGTTTCCGGAAGGTAACAATTCCTTCAACTAGCATGTTGATAATTCCGGTTTCGACC
>JBNKDZ010000322.1:0-4526 GCA_050288525.1 Cyclobacteriaceae bacterium | reverse complement strand
GGGTAGAAGTTGATTTGTGTTGCTTTTAATTTCTTTATAATTGTAAATATTTGATTCATAATCATCTGATAAATGTGTATTTCTGACATTTTCAAACACATTCTCATTTGATTTGAAATCATAAACAAAGACGTTCCGGTTTTTTTCAAACGAATAAGTGTCTTTATGCTGTCCGCCGGTTAACCGGACTTTTATGCGCGCTTTTCCTTCTCCTTTAACTTCAAAATGGTCTTTGTCATCCAGTCCGTATACCCAGATCTCTTTGGTTAGTTTCGGATCATAGGACCTCTCGTGTATCACATCTGCTTTTTGGCCTTTTTTAATTCTGTATGCTGTAACTTTTGTTTTACCATCCGGCATTCGTTTGATTTCAAACCAATCGTCTTTATCTGTTCCTGTCACTACGGCGTACTTCTGAAGAATCTTGTAATAATCATCTGATATATCCTTCAGGTTTTTTAATCGCAAAAGGAGATTCTTCTTTATTTTCTTAACTGTTTCATCTTGTACTTCCTCCGGCAATCGTTTGAAAGAGGCATCAACAACCTCTTTTGTGATGTGATGTTGGATATACATGACCTGGTCATCCCATATTTTTTTTGGGGCATGATTTACCATCGCCACATCAAGTGCGTAAGCGGTCATGGTAAACGTTCTTACATTCCGGATATCCCCTCCATATACCTGCATATGTTGAAGTGGAGGCAGAGTCCTGACAGCCAGGTTTGATATAAATCCATCACCGAATAATGAGTACGCATGATCACGGTCTCTTGGAATGGCTCTGTATATTTTTTTCTCATTCTCTTCAAAGACAGCCCATCTCCATTGGTCAGAATGCCTGTCCCAGTCCCCGATAAGCATGTCAAACAAGCGGGCACGGATATAGGCTTCAGCGTCTACCTGATGTTTTTCATCCTTTCTGAGTTTTTCAAAAAGGTCATCAGTGCTAATGATCTTGTTAGCATAACCATAATTCTTCAGATCGCCATGTCCGGAAGACTGACGTTCTTCGATCATATACAAGGCATTTCCAAATTTATCGTTATATCGGCCAAGGGCATTTTGTTTGGGTACATAGTACAGTTTTGGTTTGGAATGGTAAATGTCCAGTGCTTCACATAAGGTTTCGATGGTAAACGGAATATACGGATGTGATCCTGTATACAGGTCGGAAAGCAGTTTTTCGGTTTGTGTATCTTCCAGCTTTCCGATCACATATTCATGCTTAAAGGCATTTGCCTGCAGGAACACTTCAGCACTTTTACGTAGAGCCCGCATAACGTATTCTTTCCCTTCCGGATTTTCCATTCGTAAGGATACAGACTGGTTGCCGCCTCCTTTTCGTATTGCTGTCAGTCCTCCATACAAGGTGTCAAGATCTACGGTAGGGGCTGTCACCGGCATGCTGTAATATTTTCGGTAGCGGTTTCCCCAGAAGAAGCGATAGAGGCTGTTTTTTGAAGTTTCTTTTTTAGAATAGATGGATGCTGTATATGTTTTCGGGAAATCCTTCAGGTCATATTGTGCTGTATGGATATCTGTTTTTGGGTATACGGTTGATTGATAAATCACTTTTTCGCCTTGTTCATCCGTAGAATAGTATGTTACTTTTGATGAGCCGTCCTTAAAAACATCAAGTTGAGCATACCCTAATCCTCCGTAACTGAATTGGCTTCCATTCATCCTTCTGGCAGCCATGGTCTTTGATCCTGATCCGCTGATGATCTGGGGGATATTTTCTTCCACGATATATTGAAGGTTATGATCATGACCGGAGACAAACACAACTTTTTCAGAGAAATGCGCCAGCGTAACCAGGCGTTTTTTTAACTCGATATATCTTTTATGCGATACATCGGCCGGTGAGAGGCCACTTGTTTTACGCAGGAATCCTTCAAGAAGACCCAACATGGGAACAGGCACATTTTTTTTGATAAACAGAATTTTATCAGCAGGGTACTGACCACCATGTGCGCCATAGTCAAAAACCGGATGATGGATAGCCACAATGGTTGTTTTGTTTACATTTTTTTTGATCAGGCTTTCAAATTCCAGAAAGAATTTTTCTCTGGTTTTTATAGCACAATTGTGATTTATGGTAGGATGCTTATCCCAGTTGGTGACGAACCATTGGCTGTCGACGATAATTACCACCACATCATCACTGATCTTCACCTGTTTAAGCGGACAACCATCCCTGGGCAGTAATATATTTTTCTTCTGATGGATCTCCTCCAGGATCTCCTGTTGCCGTTCAAGACCTTTAAGTCCGTCGGAATACCAGTCATGATTGCCTGGGATAAATATTACATTCCCGGGATAACCTTTGGTGGCATCGGATTGTATTTCCAGTTGATATTCGGCGAAAGCCCTGTTTTTATGATCCTTTTCCGGGATTCCTTTTGGATATACGTTATCACCAAGAAAAAGTACGGTACTTTTTGGGTCAGCAGTTTTCAACCTTTCTTTCAGGGCTTTAACAGGGTATGTGGCATCGCCAATGGGAGAATTTCCGCCATCTCCGATCAGATAAAAGGTATGCGATACGGCAGATTCTTCGATGGATGCCTCCGGGATATAGCTTTTTTTGTATTGCACTTTATAGGTCGCACATGATCCTGTAAAAAGTGCTAACAGCAAGAACTTGATAGGTAAATATCGATTTATCATAAAAAATGGTAACTTCAATTATAATACGTTAAAAATATTCAAAAAATGGACTCTATCCTTAACAAAGCTCAAAAATATGTGCTTTCCATACTTAATGAAAAGCTTCCCAAAGGATATTTATACCATAATTACGATCACACCTTATATCTGATCAGACGTTTACGGGAGTTGTTGGAAAAAGAAAAAATATCGGAAGAGGAGTCAGAAAATCTGGAATTAGCAGTGTGGTTTTATAACACAGGATTTATCAACAGTTTTAAGCAACATGAGGAAGAGAGCTCAAGGATCGCCAGAGAATTTCTTGCCGAAAGCGGATATAGTAAGGAAAGGATCCGGGAGGTTACGGAATGTATTATGTCTACATCCCGCAAACAACCTTTACTAAACTATTTACAGAAACTGTTTGTAGATGTGTTGTATTCACCTTTGGCGGGAAAGGATTTCGAAGATGATTCTTATTTATTGCGTGAAGAGGTAAAGCAGCTTGGACTGAAGAAATTTTCGGAGAAAGAATGGATTGAAGAAAATATCCGGTTTTTTAATGACCACCAACAGTTTTATACCCCCCATGCGCTTGAGCTCTGGCAGTACCAGAAAAACAGGAACCTGTTAAAACTGACAAAGCAGCATACAAAACTGGAAAAGGAAGAAAAGGCCAAAAAGGAAAAAGAATCGGACAAGAACTGGAAAAAGCAAAAAGAAAGTCAGCCCGGAAGAGGTATTGATACAGTGTTCAGAGTATCGCTAAAAAATCATTTGGAACTCAGTGGTATAGCTGATACCAAAGCCAATATTCTTCTTTCTGTCAATGCCATTATCATTTCATTTGTTCTGGCGAATCTTATTCCAAAACTTGATAACGAGTCGAACGCTTATCTGATGGTTCCCACCATTATTTTTATGATTTTTAGTGTTATATCTATGGCGTTGTCCGTAATTGCCACCAGGCCAAACGTTACCAGTGGCAAATTCACGAAAGAAGACATTGCAAAAAAGAAGGTTAACCTTCTGTTCTTCGGGAATTTCCATAAGATGGATCTTGATGAATTTGAGGATGCCATGAATGATCTCAGGCAGGATAAAGATTATCTTTACAATACCCTTACAAAGGATCTGTACTTTTTAGGTAAAGTACTCGAAAGGAAATATAAAATACTGAGGATCACCTATGCTGTATTTTTGACAGGAATAATAGTTTCTGTTTGTGCTTTTATAATTTCGCTTAAAGCAGCACAGCATTTTTAACGTATAAAATGTTTCTGAATAACATATAAAGTATGTGTGAATTAAATCATTTATAATGCATAAATATATTTTTTATACATTTAATCGTATTTTTGTTATGAATTAAAATTTCTGTGCATCCTGAATTTTTGAAACAGCACATAACATAAACTGGAGGCAGAAATAACAATACAGGTTTATGAATAACTATAATCGATCAACCGGTACAAAATTTTGCGGAAATATTTAAGCACCATATTATTGGTTTTTACCATAATCTCGTATCTGAGTATTTTTATTTCTCCCAGTGATTTTTGGCTTGTAGGTTTCTTTTCTTTGATTATTCCTGCAGTGATTGGCTTGCACCTTTTTCTTTTGCTTTTTTATATACGCAAGTTCCGTAAAAAATTCTTCTATCACCTTATCGTTCTGTTGGTTGGATTTGCTTATTTAAAAGCCACATACAGCATTAGTATAAATGATTTTTTTGCAGATGGTGTTAAAGTCCTGAGTTATAATGTTCGTGTCTTTAACAATTATGCACAATTGGATAAGGATGGCCATGGATCATCAAGAGGGCTCCTATCCTGGGTTTTATCCGATACTTCCGACATCAAATGTTTTCAGGA
>JBNKDZ010000321.1:0-3491 GCA_050288525.1 Cyclobacteriaceae bacterium | reverse complement strand
GGATTATCAGGCGATTACCCGCGATTCAGGCAGACACTTATCAGTTTTTGGTATATGCAGGGCATTGAGGCACATACATTTGAAAAATCCGAATCATCTTCACTTTGTGCTGTATGCGGATTGCCGGAAATAACGGTGGAGGACAGAACCCATACTTTATTTACCTATTATCTCGGACATTCCTGGAATGAATCTCCGCAACAATTTTTAACCGAACTGCAGGAGATTATGGAGTACCCGAAGCCGGAAATAACCGAAGCAGATATTGATCGGTTTAAGAATTTGTTGCTGGAAATCCGGAAGGCTGATGAAAATGAGACTCCCGGCCATCTTGAAAAAAGAATTGCCAAATCCAAAATCTTACCCAAAACAGATGTGTTTAAGCGGTATGGTATTTTACAAACACTGGCTGTCATTGGTGTATTGCCCAGCAAGCCAGAATTTGACACACAGCCCTCCCGGTCTGATATCGTGTTGCCATTGGCAGGATGGAAAGGGGCATTAGGGGTGAATTTTGAGAAGGTTGAGGATATTTTTGGTATTGAGGTGTAGTGATTTTTTATTTATAAGTTCCCTGATATAAAAATGAACGAAAACAACATTGTTTCGTTTATTTCGTTTATTATTGTAACTTAAAACAAATAAGTCATGGATTTCGTGGATATAAAAAAACCTTCCAAAGAAGAGCAGCAGGCAGCAATGGAATCATATGATGCTTTGGCTTCAACGCTTCAACTAGTACGATCTGAAAATCCTGAAATTGAAATAGAGGAAACAGAAGAGAAGATCCGGATCCCTGTTCATGCATTGAAGCTTCTAGCCATAATATTGAAAGAGCTAAGCAAGGGAAACCCAATTTCAATTGTACCGATAGCTACAGAAATGACAACACAAGCAGCAGCAGAGTTTCTTGGATGTTCAAGGCCGCATATTGTAAAACTTGTTGAGAAAGGAGAAATTCCATATACCAAAGTTGGCAAGCACCGGAGGATCCGGTATGAAGATGTGGTAAAGTTTAAAAAAGAGATGAAAGCCAAACAAAGGAAAGCTATTAGTGATATAATGGAAATGGACGAAAAATCCGGTTTATATGATTCATAGTGTTCGTTTTACATATGTTTTAGATACGAATGTAATATATCCGCTATGGATTAGAGATTTATTGCTTTGGTTTGCGCACCATGATTTGTTTACACCCAAGTGGAGCAAACACATATTTGATGAGTGGCTGGAAGTGATGAAAAGAAAGGGAATTCCGGAAAAAGAAGCTATTAAAAGAACTAAAGTAATTAATAAAGCATTTCCCGATGCATTGGTTGAGAACTACGAACCATTAATTGAAACATTGACTTTACCAGATATAAAAGACAGACATGTATTAGCGGCTGCTATAAAAACAAATGCAAGTTTAATTGTCACAAATAATCTTAAGGATTTTCCAAAAGACTATCTGTTAAGATTTGGATTATGTGCTAAAAATGCGGATGATTTTTTTACAGATATTATTGATTTAAATCATGAAACAAGCATAAAGGCGTTCAAAGATTTAGTGCTGAACAAAAAGAATCCTCCATATGATGAATATCAGGTTCTTGATATTTTTAGAAGAAATGGATTAAAGGATACCGCTGATTATTTACATACGTTGATATAGTCTTACCCAGTAACCCGGAATTTGACGAAAAAGACCGTAAGAACAAGGCAATGCCTTGTTCCAACCCTCATCCAATCTAACCAGCCAACTCCTACCAATCCAAAAAAAAACCGTAAAGACTTCAGGCTTGAAATCCTTACGGTTTGAATCACATAGATTTTTGACAATTAATTAAAAAGCATTGGGTATTTTACTACCACAGGATCCGTACTTGCTGCCGGTACACCCGGTTGAGCAATGTAGAAGGATATATTTTTATGTTTTGGTTCAAAGATAACGGTGTTGAGAGTTGTGAAAAGGTAATCAAGATCACTAACACTTTGCATCATCGCCAGCGACTCATTTTTGCTGATATTTCCGTCTGATCCTGCCTCCAGTACACCCTGAGAAAGGATCGGGATCCGTGCACGGCTCAATTCATCCGCTCCGGACCGGTCTTCTCCTTTTCGTTGCAGGAAGTGGTTGGTACATACGATTGCATCGGTGGTGAACAGCCGTTCGTCGTAATCCGGGAATTCAAACAGATTTGGATTGCCAGATGGTAGTCTGAGGGTTGCCCGCCCATCCGGATGTAAAGCATTGCCATCATATTCAATTACGCCTGCAATTTCATCATCCTGTCGGCCCATAGGAGGAAAAGCTACCAGCATGTTGGCTCGCATATACAATTTCGTGGTATCAACAGCAGCCTCAATTGAAGCCGGAGTCGCATCCGGACCAGCCGATTCCATAATATGACGTGCATTGATCAGGCGCGGAGAAAATCCATATGGGTCGGTTGTTACGGTGCCAAAGAATAAACATTCTGTGTCGTGGATCGACAGGATCATACCATTTTCATTCATGCCGCTGATACATCCGATGAGTCCGCCAAACGAAGTGGTCACCCATGTATTGTGAATACCATCATCATACGATATGATTACCTGACATTTTACGGCAGCAGAATCGAGCCCCGGAGGATAGTCGAAATTGTGTGCCACGATCAGGCTGTTGTCGTACCTGTTATCACCCCAGGCAGCAATGCTTGAACAACCCAGCTCTGATACGATGTTGAGCGTCATCAGGTCTTCAATTGTTACTTCTTCACCGGTAAAGCTAATGATCCGGTCTTCGGGACATAATTTAGCGTTTATACCTTCGAGCATCCCTTCAAGTTCCGACATATACGCAGGATCCCAGTCCATAGCGTAAATTGCTGCCTGAAGATCTCCGTATTGGGCACCAAACATCTGGAATACTTCGGTAAGAAAATCGTTGAAGAAAATCATTATTTCATCTGCCATCAGGTAGCCGTGTGCATAACCCATTTCCTGATTTGTGCCTTTTAGCTTAAGGATCTTTACATCATTAACAATAGCCAGCTTGCCCTTGCCATTGGGAGCACAAATAACCTTATCCGAATGATGGTGTCCGAAAATATTTTCCGGTAATGTGTTGTAACATCCTGTAAAGAACAAACAGAATGATAGGATGAATAGCGATTTAATTGGAATTTTGTGTTTCATCATCTTGTAGTTAGTTAGTAGTTAAATTAGATTTAATAAGCGTCTGTAATTCAGGTGTTCAGTATGAATTACGAACATATGATAGGTCAGGGCCTTTAATTAAAAATATTTAAAAATCATTTTTAAATAACCTTAACAAAAATATACATTATTCATTTAAAATTGATATTTGCAGCATGGTTTTGTGGCTTTTTAAATGAAAAAATCAAAAATAGTAAATTATAAAAAGTTTTTGGTTATGACAATCACGTGGATTCAGGCAATTATAATCGAAATTATGTGTATAAAATAAATTATTTCTATGAAATAAATATTGTTTAAATAAAAAT
>JBNKDZ010000320.1:0-8285 GCA_050288525.1 Cyclobacteriaceae bacterium | reverse complement strand
GGCGGAATAGTTACTATAAAATCATGCTTTAACGTATCTTCATTTAAATCCACCAGATAAATCTTGTCTGTCACAATCAGAGGTGCATTTTGCGGGATAGAAACCAAAATACTTTTATTTGAAACCCAGGTAGGATTAATTTCAGCTCTTCTGTCATTAAACCATACTTCCCTGGTACCTCCCAGGTTTTTCCCCATTATTGCAATGGTTGTTCCCAGTTCTGCTGCAACAATCAGTGAGTCTGACTTATCCGGATTCGTAATCCTGATATAACCAATTTCAGGAGCTCCATTTGGCGATTCAATACTCATTCCATCGCCATCATCACATGATGTGATCACCAGTGTCCCAAACAGACATGGTATTATCACAAACGAAATATATTTTAAAAATCTCATTTCAAATTATTTTATTATTCGAATACATAATCAACAGGTTCAACATCTGCTCTGAGCAAAGGATTTGCCACCACTTCTTCTCCCGGAATAGGGAGCATCATTCTGGCATCATTGAATGAAACGGCAGGATCCGTATTGTACAGTATTTCACCATTATCACCTCGCTCCGTTCGTTCTCCACCCGGAGGCACCAGTTCATATCCTGCAGGATCATTTTCCAATCCGTCAGAAGAGTTAATTCTATAGTAGCGGGCTGTTCGTACCTGACTATTGAGGTAATCTAACGCTTCAGCAGAATTCCGGTAATAGCGACGTTTTACATCCAACCAGGATTGAGACTCCAGTCCAAATTCTACCCTTCTTTCATTAAACAGATCTTCATACGTCATATTCCCGTCAGCCGGAGGATTCAGACCTGCCCGTTCACGAACTGCCAGATATGCTTCATATCCTGGTCCGCTTGTAAGCTGATCTCCGTCAGCCAAAAGTGCTTCTGCATACAATAAATATACATCCGCAAGACGAAGCATATATGTATCCATTGGCGAATCCTGATTGGTTACATCATAACCAGTATCATCAACACTTCCAATAACATATTTTTTCAGACTGTTTAATAACGGGGTTGAACCTTCAACCTGAACTCCCTCAACATCCCTGGATACAATCTCATAAAGATACCCTTCTTCAGATGTGACAAGGTAATCGTAAAAATCGCCCAATTGCATATAGATTGCTCTTCGTCTTAAATCATCTTGTGATTCGGCATTGTTTTCCAGATTTTCGATATAATTCTCCGTAACGCATTTACCTCCTCCCCAGGCAGCACCACCGGTTAGTTTCGTATGACGGGCATACCGGGTCATTCTCGGATTACCAACCCCATATCCGGCATTTATCCATTGAAGCGCAAACAGGACTCTGGGGTCATGTTCGTTGTCAACCATAAACAAATCCTCATAACTCCCAGCTGCTCCAAGGCTGATCCCACTTTCATCGATTACTTTTTTAGCATAATTGGCAGCAACAGTAAAATCATTCAGTGACCCTATTGAGGATCCTCCAGCGGCTCTTTGTCCCAGTGTAACATGTAACTTGGCCAACATCCCATAAGCAGACCACTTGGTCACCCTTCCAGGATCATCCGAAGCAGGAAGATTTTCTGCTGCAAATTCTAAATCCCGTCGGATAAACTCATAGATACTGGAAACTGTATTTTTGGGTAACTGCAAATCATTTGCCGCAACTTTTTCAGCGGGCCTTTCCAAAATTGGCACATCTCCCCAATATTCAGCCAGTTGAAAATAGGCTGCTGCTCTCATGAATCGTGCTTCAGCTAATCCTGCATTAATATCTGCTTCAGTTACCCCATAACCATTAGCAACAACCGGCATGTCATCCATGATTAGGTTGGCATATGAAATCACATTATAGAGTCCTTCCCATCCGCCGGCGATATGATTATTATTCTCATTATAAGAAATATAGAAAAACTGTCCTTCCTGATCCCAGTTATGGTGTACATCACCTGCCATCACATCACCTGCGCACCATTGAAATACGTCATTATAGGAAAACCAGGGGCGGCCATACATAGAAGCTGTTGCCTGCCGAATTTCATCAGCATCCCGATACCAGGAACCTACAGTAGCCTGATCCTCAGGAATATAATCCAGAAATTCCTCCGAACAAGCACTGAACATAAATATCAGTGCAATAGCCAGAATATATTTTTTATATCTATTCATAGTTTTTCAATTTAAAAATCAATGTTAACACCTAATGTAAATACTCTTGGAGACGGGTAGCGCCCCATATCAATGTTCTGCATCAGAGCGTTCTGATTAAATGCACCAACTTGTGGGTCAAGTCCTGAATAATCAGAAAAGGTGACAACATTTTGCACATTTACATACATTTGTGCCGATGAAATATGCGCTTTCTGTAAAAGACTTTCCGGTAAATTATAAGCTAGTTTTATATTTTGTATTCTCAGATATGTCCCGTCTTCAATCCACCTTGTTGACATGTAGTGATTAAAATTCTCTCCGCCATTGTCAAATCTTGGTATATCTGTGTTTGGATCAATAAGCTCAACATGATCGATATTATTGATATCTGTTCCGCCTTCAATAAGCCGGGTACGTGCTCTGTTCTGAACCGTAACCAATTGATTATCGAAATTACTGATCATTTGCTCATTTCGTGCTCTGGAATAGTTCAGAATATCTCCGCCAATAGCTCCCAACATATACAGATCCAATGTCAGAGGTCCGTAAGAAAACGTATTATTAAAACCGAAAGTGATATCAGGATTCGGATCACCAATAAATGTCTGATCGTCGGTATTAATAACACCATCACCATTAAGATCTTTCCATTTTATATCTCCCAGCCATACACCGGTAGTTCTTTCAATTTTATTCACATTCGCATCTCCATCACTGGGAATTTGAACAGCGTGATCCAGAATCTCTTGTTTTGAAGTAAAAATTCCTTCCATTACGTAGCCATAGAACTGTCCGACAGGATGTCCGGTGGTTGTAATGGTTGCTGTTTGAAATCCTGTATACCAGTACAGATTATTAAATATTGTAACACCCCCTATATCTTTTACTTCATTACAGTTATGACTTACATTCAGATTCGTGCTCCATTTAAATTTGTTTTTGTCAATATTGACCGTATTCAAACTAAATTCAATCCCTTTATTTGACATACTACCAATATTTGCCTGTGGACCATTTACCTGAGTTCCAAATATTTTGGGCAAATTCACTTCTAACAAAAGGTTGTCCGTTTCTTTAATATATCCATCAACCGATAATGAAATCCGGTCATCAAACATGCCTAAATCCAAACCAAAGTTATATTGTTCTGTAGACTCCCACTTAACAACAGGATTTGAATAAGCATTATTAATTACTCCTGAGCCAAAATAGGTATTTACTGTTTGGAGAGATGACACAAATGCACCATCACGAATTTCCTGATTACCTACCAATCCCCATCCAAGTCGTAATTTCAAATTACTGACCAGGCTAAATTGCTGCATAAAATTTTCTTCGTTTATCTTCCACGCAATCGAAGTGGAAGGGAACCAACCCCAGCGATTTTCAGATCCGAATCTTGAAGAACCATCCCTTCGAATGGTTGCCGTTACCAGATATTTACCGTCGAAATCATAATTGACACGGGCAAACACTGAAGCCATTGAACTCCATCCTTTACTTCCTGTGTTAAGGGTCCCGGATTCCTCTCCCTGGTTCATAACAGGGATATCATTCGGAAGATTTGCCTTATATGCAGTAAAGTTATCCCATTGCGATTTTCTTGCTTCATAACCAGCCATCCCTACAATGTTATGTGAACCAAATTTTTTAGTATACGTCGCAAAGTTTTTCCATTCCCAATAAAAGCTCTGATTGGAAGCCTGTCCCAATTTACTTGTGAGGTTTACTATGGATCCCCATTCATATGATGGTTGAAAAGCTTTATTCATCACATTCCGGTAGTCAACTGCAATCTCAGATTTAAATTTAAGCTCTTCTAAAATCTTGAAATCAGCATAAAAACTACTTAAGATCCTGTTTTCCAAAACCGTATTATTTCTTAGTAAAGCCAAAGCTACCGGATTAGCTCCAATTTGCGCCGAACCTTCATTCGCTGCAGGATCAGGACCGGCATACGTTCCATCAAAATTCTTCACGGGAATATGTGGTGCCATTTGTGCTGCCTGGGAAATTACACCATCTCCACCATCCTGTAATGTGATTTTCTCATCTTTTCTGGATAATGAAAGGGAGGTTCCGATACTCACCCAGTCTTTGACTTTACTATCAATATTAGCCCTTAATGATACCCTGTTAAAGTCTGAGCCAATCACAACACCCTCCTGATCAAAATATCCTCCCGAGACAAGATATCGGACACCTTCATCTCCTCCGGATATGGAAAGGGTATGACTTTGCATTGGTGCAACCTGAAAAATGGCTTCCTGCCAGTCCGTACCTGATCCTAATATGCTTGGATCCCTAAATCGATCATTTGCATTTATGGTTGAAACTTCATCAGCTACCTCATTATTATATTCTGCATAAGCCTTCAAATCCATCATATCAAACGTCTTATACACTTGCTGAATTCCGTAAAGGCCGTTATAACTGATTTTAGCTTCACCCTTTTTTCCTCTTTTGGTTGTAACGATAACAACCCCGTTTGCAGCTCTTGACCCGTAAATGGCTGTTGCTGATGCGTCCTTCAAAACTTCAATACTTTCAATATCATTCGGATTGATAGCAGCTAATGGACTAACGGTATTTGACTGTTGTCCTCCGGAACCTCCCTGCCAGTCAAAACCCGTAATTCCAGAGGCATTACCTCCAACCTGGATACCATCAATAACATATAATGGTTCGTTACTGCTTGTTAACGAGGTTGTCCCTCGTACCCTGATTGAAGCAACAGCACCGGGAGCTCCTGAATTCTGGGTCACCTGTACACCGGCAACTCTTCCCTGAAGTGCCTGATCTACGTTTGCGGTGACAGACCCTCGTAAATCATCTCCTTTTACGGAAGAAACAGCTCCTGTAAGATCGCTTTTCTTGACAGTACCATAGCCTATTACCACTACTTCCCCAAGTGTCGTAATATCTTCTGATAACTCTACATTAATTGTTGTCTGACTCCCTACAACAACCTCTTCACTAAGGTATCCGATAAACGAAAAAAGTAACACGTCTCCTTCGGACACCGATAATGAATAATTCCCATTTACATCTGTAATGGTACCAGCAGTACTTCCCTTAATAACGACATTGGCTCCAATCACAGGAGCTTTGTCATCTGAAGAAGTTACTGTTCCGGATACAGTATGTTTTTCTGTTTGTGCATACCCGACAAAAGAAATCATCTGCATCGAAACTACAACCAATAGCATGAAAGAAAATTTCAATGCAATTGTCCTTCGCATTGATTTTTTCAAATCATTGGATTTGTAAATTTTCAACATAATAAAATTTAATTTAATAGTTAATTAAAACATTGTGCTGGTTTTATGCGTTTACTAGCTGCATTTATTATTTTAAAAACGTTTTTTGTAAAAATTTTAATTTGGGCATTAGTTTAGCCGGCCTTAATTCATTTTTAATGGATTAGAGCCTGTATTTAACAAAACAATGAAAACTTTTTTATATCAACCCCAAAATATATCAACTCTTTTGCTCATCTTAATAACAATAGTTAAAAAATATTTTTATGCTCCCCGGCAAATAAAAATCTCATTGTCGCTTTTAGTAAATATACCTATATCGAGGTGATTACATACCTCGACAATTATATCAAATTAGGAGGTCATTCTGATCAAAAATTATGGAGTGAGCTTAAAGTGTGTGTTTCGTACACTTATTGATTGTTTCCACAAAAAAAACTGAGCGTATTTTGAAACACCCCTTCTTTAAATTAAAGCATCCAAAGATACCAGCCAAAAAAATATATTCATGAAAATGTTTGTGTTTGTAACAAAAAATTACAGATTTACATATGTTTTTACACAACCTTAGATATGGAAGATAAGATTCTTTTTCATTTTTACTTTTTTGGATTATGAAACCTGAAGAAGAAATATTAACAAAAGAAATCTCTGAAGACAGATACAATGTCATTTCAGAAATTATTCAGACATCATCATTTATCAATAATCTTTGCATAAAATATCTCCGCCCTTACAATATTTCACCACAACAGTGCAACATTCTGAAAATCCTTCGCGATTCAGATCCTGAGGCTTTAACTATGCAGATGATCCGGAAAAAAATGGTGGACAGCACCCCTCATATTACACGAATGGTTGACAAACTCGAAAAACAATCGTACGTAAAACGGATCCGGTGCGAAAATGACCGAAGATTAATTTATGTTCGGCTTACAGATGAAGGTTTGTTCTTAACCTCAAAACTTGATCTGGCACAAGAGCGATTACTGGAATATACCGACAGGCTCACACACGCCGAATTGAATACATTATCCCTTCTCCTTGAAAAGCTCCGAGGATAGCCCTCAGACAAACAATGCAGGCAAATTCACAAAAAAAGTCCTGATTTTACTTTCATATGTTATTAACATCAAAACATATCATTATATTTTCAAAGCAATTTCCCGTATTCTATACACTCAGCCCATTTATACAGCTATCCAGTTATAATTTAAACATGTATTAATGGTTTTACAGCTTACGATTACCTGTGCACTTCCATGCTAATCCCAATTCTGCTTATAGTCACTTTATCATACAAATCATTATATAACCCAACAAAACTTACATATTTTTCCACGCCTAGAATCATCCTTTTTTGGATAAACAATGATAATTATGGATTTTTATATTCGCTCAAAATCGGGATGTAGGGTATAACGTATTAATACAATGAGCTCATTTTCAAATAGTAAACCAGGATCGATAATCCTATTGTTAGGTGTTGTGATCTCCTTATCTGTTTCATGTATCAATCAGGATGACTTTGACTTTGATAAAGTGGCTTCCATCCAGTGGGATGCATCCTATGCTTTCCCTATCCTCTATGGTGACATGAAACTGGATGAAATAACATTCGACAACGACGAAGTCACATTAAAAAGCAATCCGGACGGATTGCTCTATATCAGCTATGTACACCCGGAAATATCGGATGATCTAAGGGAACATTATGCACTAGGACCAACTTCCGTTTCCATAACTGAATTGTCTCCTGTAACATTCTCCGGGACAGCCGGAACCGATATCGAATTATATTCCGGTCTCTATTACCTGCCTGTCAACACCTCTGAGGCTCAACTGGATTCCATAATTTATAATGAACTGACCTATGCCTTCACCTTTAACTCAACAATTCAGGCTCCTCTTAACGTGACGTTGACTTTCCCATATGTCTACGATGACGGCACACCTGTTTCATTCACGTATACCAGTAATAATCAGGGAGAAATTCTGCCGGAAGGCGCTGTATGGCATGATATTCTGGCAATTACGAATAAAGGACCCCAGGGGTATAACGAGATACCCGTGGAAATACTAATTATTTTGCCGGAAGGCGCATCAGCGAACATAACACCTCTTGACAGTTTTACTTCAAACATTAAAATACTGAATCAGGAATTCATGTACATCAGTGGTTCTTTTCTCCCTCACCAGCTGGAGATCCAGGAGGATTTTGATTTTGATATATTCCAGCGATTTTTCAATCAGGGTGAATATGAACTCGATAGCGGATCCATATTCTTCGAAATCATTAATGAAGCAGGCGTAAAACAAAGCATAACAATGGATAAGTTCGTTGCCTATTCAAGCGGAAACCCCACAGACATCCAAACTGATGTCTCCTATCCATACGATATTGACTATCCTTTAATACCCGGCGACTTCACTATAGACACTATTAACGTCACCAATTCAAATGAAATAATAAATATGAAACCCGACCGGTTCTCTTATACCATCACATCAGAAATTAATAAAGATATTGCTGATGCCTTCAATTTTGTCACCGACACCAGCAAAATGATCGTTAATGTCATAACCCGGATCCCTATGTCAGGGTATGCGAAAGGTATTGTTCTGGATGACACTGCAACACTGAAAATTGACGATATCAGAGATGAGATCGAAGTTCAAAGAGCCATATTAAAAACAAGAATTGTAAATGACTTTCCGGTTGACGTGCATTTTCAGGTATATATGATGAATGTAAACTATCAGATCATCGATTCATTATTCACAGAGGATCAGACAAATATCGTGGAGGGAGCGCAGGTTGATAGTGATGGAAAAATGGTCACTCCGGGCAATTTCGACGATGATATTGAACTTGACAAGGTCAAAACACAACATCT
>JBNKDZ010000319.1:0-7959 GCA_050288525.1 Cyclobacteriaceae bacterium | reverse complement strand
GGCGGTAGATTGCGTTATATTCGGGTTTGACGATGATATACTTAAATTATTGCTGATTAAGAGGAAGTTTGATCCTCAAAAAGATAAATGGTCTCTTATGGGAGGGTTTCTTAGAGAAAAAGAAACCCTCGATGAGGCCGCAAAACGCATCCTGAAAGATCTTACGGGTTTTGAGAATGTTTTTCTTGAACAGTTCCGGAATTTCAGCGAAATAAACAGGGATCCGGGTGAAAGAGTGGTATCAGTCACGTACTACGCCCTCCTCAAAATCAATGAATACGACCGGAAACTAACAGAAAAACACGGTGCGCAATGGGTCAATATCTCCGAAATCCCGGACCTGATCATGGATCATTCCGAGATGGTACAAAGCGCTCTGGAATACATTCGTCAGAAAAGTCGTTTTGAACCGATAGGTTTTGAATTATTGCCGGATAAATTCACTATTCCTCAATTACAAAAACTATATGAAGCAATCCTTCAACATAAGCTGGATAATGCTAACTTTAGGAAAAAGATCATATCCATGAAGTTGTTGAAAAAACTGAATGAAAAAGATCGGTCGGGCTCGAAAAGAGGTGCCTTCTATTATGAATTTAACTCGGAAAAATTTACTAAATTAACAAAAGACAGATTCTTGTTTGATATCTGATCAAAGGTGATATAAATTATGCTTGAAGATTTAAAAAAAGACGTTTGCGAAGCAAATATCGAACTTGTAAAACATGGATTGGTAATCTTTACCTGGGGAAATGTCAGTGGCATCGACCGCGAGAAGAACCTTATCGTAATTAAGCCCAGTGGCGTTGATTATGACAATATGAAACCCTCTGATATGGTTGTACTGGATCTGGACGGAAATATCGTTGAAGGGGATCTGAATCCTTCATCCGACACCCCTACTCATCTGGTTTTGTACCGTAATTTCAAAAATATCGGCGGTGTAGTGCATACCCACTCACCATGGGCAACCTCCTGGGCTCAGGCGGGTAAGAGTATTCCTGCTTTGGGCACAACGCATGCCGATTATTTTTACGGAAGTATCCCCTGTACAAGAAAACTGAATGAAAAGGAGATCATAGGCAGCTATGAAGCAGAAACAGGAAATGTAATTGTCGAAACATTCTCAGAGACAAATCCTGATGATGTTCCTGCGGTGTTGGTAAACAACCACGGTCCTTTTGCCTGGGGAAAAGATGTTTTCAACGCCGTACACAATGCTGTGGTCATGGAAGAAGTGGCAAAAATGTCCTATCATACACTTATGTTGAATAAGGTACCCTCCATTGATCAGGTGCTTCTTGACAAGCATTATCTTAGAAAACATGGAAAAAATGCCTATTACGGCCAAAAATAGATTATATGTCTAATTGAAAAGAATATACTTATGAGTCATAAAAAATTTGTTATCGGACTTGATTACGGGTCGGATTCGGTCCGCTCTGTGATTGTCGATTCTGAAAATGGAGAAGAGATAAGCAGTGCAGTCTTTTATTATCCACGTTGGAAAGAAGGCAAATACTGCGATCCTGCAAACAACCAGTTCAGACAACATCCGCTTGATTATATCGAAGGACTGGAAACTTCCATTAAAGAAGCATTATCCCAATGTTCGGATGATATCGCATCAAACATTGCAGGAATATCCGTTGATACTACCGGATCTACCCCTGTTGCTGTAAATGAAGACGGAACTCCCCTTTCTTTACTGCCTGAATTCATGGATAATCCGAATGCAATGTTCGTATTATGGAAAGATCATACCGCGGTAAAAGAAGCTGATGAAATAAACAAACTTTCCAAAAGCTGGAAAGATATCGACTATACCAAGTATGAAGGAGGTATCTATTCCTCTGAATGGTTCTGGGCCAAGATCCTACATGTACTGCGTGAAGACGAAAAAGTTCGCGAAGCGGCCTATTCGTGGGTAGAACACTGTGACTGGATACCAGCTATTCTGACAGGCATAACAGATCCATTACAACTAAAAAGAAGCCGTTGTGCTGCCGGCCATAAAGCTATGTGGCATCCCGATTTCAATGGTCTTCCTTCAGAAGAATACCTTATAGCACTAGACCCGATCCTGAAAGGTTTGAGGGATCGGTTGTATTCCGACACGTATACTGCGGATGTTCCGTTTGGAACTATCTCAAAGGAATGGGCAGTAAAATTAGGTATCCCTGAAAATACCGTCATCGGAGTAGGAACCTTCGACGCTCATGCTGGTGCTGTCGGAGGACAAATCGAACCATATACGTTGAGTAAGGTAATGGGAACTTCTACCTGCGACATGCTCATCGCACCCATGGAAGAAACAGGAGATAAGCTTGTCGGCGGAATTTGCGGACAGGTTGATGGATCCATTGTTCCCGGAATGCTTGGTCTTGAAGCTGGTCAATCAGCATTTGGAGATATTTATGCATGGTTCAAAAGACTGCTTACCTGGCCATTACAGGAAATCATGATGCAAAGCGACAAGATTGACGAAAAAATCAAAGCAGACCTCATCCATGAGATCAGCAATAAGATCATAGCCAAACTTTCTCAGGAAGCAGAAAAGATCCCTATTGGTGAATCCGGCATCGTTGCACTCGACTGGATGAACGGCCGGCGGACTCCTGATGCCAATCAGGCACTTAAAGGAGCCATAAAAGGCCTTAATCTTGGCAGTGATGCTCCCAGGATATTCAAGGCACTGGTGGAAGCTACCTGCTTCGGATCAAAGAAAATTGTTGACCGATTCCTGTCGGAAGGTATTCCGATTCATAATGTCGTTGCTCTTGGCGGTGTTGCAAAAAAATCACCTTTCGTAATGCAGGTTATGGCAGATGTGCTGAATATGCCTATCCGGGTTGCCAAATCAGAACAGACCCCTGCCTTGGGTGCTGCAATGCTGGCAGCAACAGCAGCAGGTTTATACCCTACTGTTGATAAAGCAAAAGACAAGATGGGAAATGGTTTCGATGCCGAATACCACCCGATCCCTGAGAATGTCAGTAAATATCAAAAATTATACGATGAATACTCCTCTTTTGGTGACTTCGTCGAATCCCAAACAAAATAATTCTCAAAGAACTAAAAATTAATCGTTATGAAAATAGATTTAAAACAATATGAAGCATGGTTTGTCACTGGCAGCCAGCACCTCTATGGAGAAGAAACCCTGAAACAGGTTGCTGAACATTCAAAACAAATCGCTCAGGAACTTTCAGGCAATCCTTCCATTCCTGTAAAAATTGTATTCAAACCTGTATTGACCACTCCGGACTCGATCTATAAGCTTTGTCAGGAAGCCAATACTGCTGAAAACTGTATCGGACTTATCTGCTGGATGCACACCTTCTCTCCGGCAAAAATGTGGATATCAGGCCTGAAAGTCCTTCAAAAACCTATGGCCCACCTGCATACCCAATTTAACCGCGATATTCCTTGGTCAACTATTGATATGGATTTTATGAACCTGAACCAGTCGGCACATGGCGGACGTGAGTTTGGCTTTATTAATACCCGCATGCGTTTGAAAAGAAAAGTAATCGTCGGTCACTGGCAGGATCCTGAAGTTATAGAACGGTTGAATGTCTGGTTAAGGGTTGCCGCTGCACGACATGACATGCAGGGAGCCAAAATTGCCCGCATCGGAGACAACATGAGGCAGGTAGCTGTAACGGAGGGAGATAAAGTATCTGCTGAAATTAAATTCGGTTATTCTGTTAACGGATACGGACTTGGTGATGTAGCAAAATTTATTAAAGCGGTAGACGACGCTTCGGTAAATAAGCTGATCAGGGTTTATGAAGAACAATATAAAATGATGGATTCATTGAAATCCAATGGCGCCCAACGGGAATCATTAAAGGAAGCCGCCCGAATTGAACTGGGACTACGGGCTTTCCTTGAAGACGGTGATTTTAAAGGATACACAGACACCTTTGAAAATCTCTATGGTATTGCTCAGTTGCCAGGTATTGCTTCCCAAAGACTAATGGCTGATGGTTATGGCTTTGGTGCTGAAGGTGACTGGAAAACAGCAGCCCTGGTTCGCGCCATGAAAGTGATGGCCACAGGAATGAAACAAGGCACTTCGTTCATGGAAGATTATACCTATCATTTCAATCCCGGCAACAATCAGGTACTCGGAGCGCATATGCTGGAGATCTGCGAATCAATCGCTGAAGGACAACCTACATGTGAGATCCACCCGTTATCGATCGGAGGAAAAGCAGACCCTGTACGACTGGTATTTAACTCACCGGCAGGAAATGCCATAAATGCTTCTGTAATTGATATGGGCAACCGGTTCAGACTGCTTGTAAATGAAGTGGAAGCGGTAAAAGTTCCGGAAGATTTACCAAAACTGCCTGTAGCACGCGTACTGTGGAAAGCCCTCCCGGATCTCAAAGTTGCTGCGGCAGCCTGGATACTAGCCGGTGGCGCACACCATACTTCTTACAGCCAGGCTGTTACAACAGAATACATGGAAGATTTTGCTGATATGCTTGACCTCGAACTGGTGGTCATTGATGAAAGCACTAAAATCCGTGACTTCAAAAATGAATTAACATGGAATGATGCTGCTTATCTCTTGAAAAAAGAATACTAAACAAAAGTAAGGATCTCACAAAATTGCTTTTGTGAGATCCTTTATAAACATACATATCTAAAACCCAAAATCTTTTTTTCATGAAAAAAACAAACGCGCTCATCTTAACATCCATTGCTATTCTGGCAATTCTGATGTTTCAAAGCTGCACCGAGAAGATCCCCGAAAGCAAAAACAAACTGGTTATTGATCTCGAGCAAAAAGGTGACACCATTTCACCATACATCTATGGCCAGTTTATCGAACATCTTGGAAACTGCATTTATGGCGGCATCTGGGCCGAAATGGTCCGTGACAGAAAGTTTTACCACCCTGTTACTGAAGTTTATGCTCCTTATGACACCGCTGAAGATCCTTTCTGGAGTTCGGGAAAATTCAGGGTTCTGGCCGCCTCTCCCTGGGAAATAATTGGCAGGAAAGGATCCCTTAAGATGGACAAAAAATCACCATTTACCGGTCAACACGCTCCTGAAATAACACTTACAGATCAGGAAAACGGTATTCGCCAGTATGAATTCAGTATTGTTGAAGGAAAGGATTATGCCGGTTATATTTATTTATCTGCTACCAGAGATGCAACTGTTTCCGTTGCCCTCTCCTATTCCGACAGCTCTGACCAGGAAATTATCAAGATCAATGACCTGACTGCTGAATATGTAAAATACGATTTTACTTTTAAAGGGAATCAGAACGACGAAAATGCATCTCTGAAAATTACCGGTACAGGAAACGGAAGTTTTAAAATTGGTACGCTTTCAATAATGCCGACAGATAATATCGACGGATTCCGTCCGGATGTGCTGGCACTCTTAAAAGAGCTTGATGCTCCGGTATACCGGTGGCCGGGTGGCAATTTTGTAAGTGGGTATAACTGGAAAGACGGAGTGGGTGACCGCGATAAAAGACCCCCAAGAAAAAATCCGGCCTGGAACGGTGTCGAGCCCAATGATGTGGGTATTCATGAATTTATGCACCTTTGTAAACTCATCAATACCGAACCGTATATTGCTGTAAATACCGGTCTGGGAACCGTTGATGAAGTTGCTGAACAAGTTGCCTATTGTAACGGAGATGCATCATCAGAAATGGGTAAATGGAGAGCAGAAAACGGCTCACAGGAACCTTTTAACATCAAATGGTGGGCCGTTGGAAACGAAATGTACGGTGACTGGCAATTAGGACATATGCCCCTGGAAGAATATGTAAAAAAACATAACAAAGTTGCAGAAGCCATGTGGAAGCAGGATAAAGATATTCAGCTGATCGGAGTAGGACATGCCGGCGAATGGAGTGAAACGATGTTAAAATATTGCTCCGACAACATGAACCTTATCAGCGAACATATTTATTGCAGAGAAAATAAAGACCTGAGACAACATATCCTTTCCATAGCAGAGGAGATCCGTAAAGTATCTGAACAGCACAGAAAGTATCTCGAAGAAATTGAAGGGCTGGAAGAAAAAAATATTAAAATAGCAATGGATGAGTGGAATTACTGGTATGGCCAGTATGTATATGGAGAACTAGGTGTCAGGTATCATCTGAAAGATGCTTTGGGACTGGCGGTCGGATTCCATGAATATTTCAGGAATAGCGATCTGTATTTCATGGCCAACTATGCACAAACTGTTAATGTGATCGGCGCTATCAAAGCAACCCCCACCGAAACAGAGTTTGCATCCACAGGACTGGTCCTTAAACTTTTCAGAAATCATTTCGGGGATATTCCTGTAAGCATCACATCAAATAATGATTCACTGCTTGTATCTGCCGCTATTTCCAGCGACAAAGACATGTTAACAGTCTCATTAGTTAATCCGACAGACTCGGAATTAGATTATAATCTCAGCGCTACTGAAGTAAACCTGAATACACCTGTTACCATTTATGAAATCACCGGTGATGATCCGGAGGATTATAACGAACCAGGCAGTGACAGAAAGGTGGATCTGACATCTTCAGAAATCAAAAACGCTGCATATATCAAAACAAAACCATATTCAATTACAGTTTTAGAGATTCCTTTATAATTGTATGAATCCATGAGCTTTCTCAGTTAGAATTGAGAAAGCTCATTTCTTTCACACTTTCCACTTTTTTTCTCATAAAGAATCCTTAAAAACTAATCGAAAAGGTCTTCAATTACGTTTTATATAATACCCGGAAGCAAAAAATACTCCATGTTATATCTATAGTATTGGAGTATTCCTTTTGAGGATTTCGCCATTTATGGTTGCTCAAAGAGTTGATTTAACGTTTAATAACATCATCATGCAGTCGGCAAAACTCAGGAATTTTCTTGACGCAAACAGGGTATCATACATCACAATCACGCATTCACAGGCATATACAGCACAACAGATCGCCGCATCGGCTCATGTACCAGGCAAAAACATGGTTAAAACGGTCATGATCCTTATTGATAATACTATGGCAATGGCAGTGCTACCCGCCTCATACTATGTGGATTTTCATATACTTAAGGAAATCACAGGACATCATAATGTGAGGCTTGCAAGTGAATCCGAATTTATTGATATGTTCCCTGATTGCGAACTTGGCGCTATGCCCCCGTTTGGAAACCTTTATGATATGGAAGTCTATGTAGCAGAATCATTAACAGAAGAAGAAGAAATAGTATTTAACGCAGGCTCACATACCGAACTTATCCAAATGAGGTACAAAGATTTTGAACATCTTGTTCATCCAAAAATCATGCATTTCTCTGTGCATTAACTAAAACAGGTCCGGTTTGCATGTTTTTACATCCAGACCGGACTATTTCAATTCCTTTATTACATCCAAATTTATCTACATTCAATCATATTAACAATCAAATTACACCGCCTTTAAAATGATACTTTTCTATTTTTATTTATATTTATTTTGTGTTTTTATTTGATTTATGTTTTTATTTTTATTTCATATTTTATTTTATTTTTCAAATTATACTCAAAATAACAAATCACACAAAACCCAACTACACACCACTTTTCTATTCTTAAATTAATGCAAATATTATTTTATTTTAATTTTACACACATTACAACTTTTACTATTTATAATATTATCAATAACGTCATATGTATGTTTTGAATTTTTTACCTGTTGAAATACGTTTTTTTATGTGTTACATTTTGATATTATTAATTCAATCTATCATTTACTAAATTTTTATGCTATGGAATTTAATGGAAAAGAAGGTGCCCCAATTTCTTTATTGAAAGCAAAGAAATGGACCAAAAACTACCGGGAACACGAACTCACATTTTTCCCTGATCAAATGATCATTAATGCGCATTTTTTTGGCAGAGAAATCATTGAAAGGATTTTACTCGAACCAGGATGCATGGGCATCC
>JBNKDZ010000318.1:0-4119 GCA_050288525.1 Cyclobacteriaceae bacterium | reverse complement strand
TTTAATGCAACATGGATACACGTATCCGACGTTATATTTAACAGGAATTTTATTTTTGTGATTATATCAAGTAATTTGATATTATTGAATTGTCTGATTGCCGGTGCCAATATACGATCAATATGACCAAATTCAAACAGAATAAAAGCTTTTTCTAAAAACTGTGTTCGTATATAAAAATGTTTGATTAATTTAATGTCAGAAAGCTAAAAGTGGAAAGTGGAAAGTTAAAAGTGGGAAGTTGAACGTTTTATTATTTATTCTAAAAGCCTACGTCACATATTTTTTGTTATTACATTTACGATCTAAATAAAATACGATGAAAATTAACAATACACTAAGGCATATTACTTTTTTAATTGCCTCCATTTTATTGTTGGTCCCACAGATTTCAACTGCAGGAAACAGCAAAAAAGTATTCCTGATGAAGATAGATTCGGAAATTGACCCCAGAACCAACAGATATTCTGAACTTGCCCTGGATGAAGCCACCGAGCTTGGAGCAGATCTGATAATCCTTGAGCTGGATACCTATGGAGGTGCTGTAACAGATGCTGATGAGATTCGTACACGACTCCTCAATTATAAAAAACCTATTTATGTGTTTATCAATAAAGATGCTGCTTCTGCTGGCGCACTTATATCCATTGCCTGCGACAGCATTTATATGGCTCCCGGTGCCAGCATCGGTGCAGCTACAGTGGTAGTTTCAACAGGCGAAGCAGCTCCTGACAAATATCAGTCGTATATGCGATCAATGATGCGTTCAACAGCTGAGGCAAATAAAAGGAATCCGAAAATTGCGGAAGCAATGGTTGATCAGAATCTTGAAGTTGACAGTGTATCAAAAGCAGGAGAAGTCATCACTTTCACAACTTCAGAAGCGATTAAATATGGTTTCTGTGAAGCTGAAGTTAATTCTATTGAAGAAATCCTGAAAATCAACCATATTGATAATTTTGAGTTGGTGAATTATGAACTCAGCCTGTCGGAAAAAATAATCCGCATTTTCCTTAATCCTTTTATAAGCGGAATATTAATCCTGGTGATCATAGGTGGCATCTACTTTGAATTGCAGACTCCCGGAGTCGGATTTCCAATACTGGCCGCCATTATCGCTGCAATGTTATATTTTGTGCCTTACTATCTGAATGGACTCGCAGAAAACTGGGAAATCATTTTATTCTTCGTGGGTATAATATTGCTGGCACTCGAAATATTCGTGATTCCCGGTTTCGGCATAGCCGGAGTGTCCGGGATCGTAATGATCATTATCTCGCTCATTCTGGTGATGTTGAATAATGATTTCTTTGATTTTTCCTTCGTAGACGGAAAAGAGATTACTGTTGCCGTTAGCGCTACCCTGCTGGCAATGATTGCCTCCATCTTTCTGATGTTCTTCGGAGGCATGCGTCTTGCCAACAGCAAATTCTTCAAAAAAATTGCCCTTGTAAATACCCAGGATTCCAAAGAAGGGTATTCGGCAAGTTTCAGAGATTCGTCGTATGTCGGCAAAACAGGTCGTTCATATACTGTGCTGCGTCCAAGCGGGAAGATCCTTATTGATGGCGAATTGCTTGATGCATCTACGCGAGGTGAGTTTATTGACAAAGACAAGGAGGTTATTGTTCTGGACGATAATGGCGCTTATCTGAAGGTGAAAGCTTCAGAAGCTTAAAAAATGTTAAAATTATGTTAATCATTTCAACTAATGGTTACTCCACCAAATAAATGCCGTATAAAAACTGAACTGACTTGTTACTTTAATTGGAACAATTATTGAGCACTTAAAATAAAATTTATTCTTAAATGAGAATCTTAATATCAAAAACACTTTTCCTGCTACTATTTATCGCTCTTTTTTCATTTAATTCCTATGCCGAAAAAGGATATCATATTGAAGTGACCATAAAAAATACGAAAGATACAGTATGTTACCTCGGATACCCATATGGCGATAAAAAATACCTGGCTGACACAGCAACAATAAACGATAAAGGAACATTTGTTTTCGAAGGTGATGAGCCTCTTGACGGCGGTGTATATTTTATTTATCATCCCAATAGCATCTATTTTGACATCATCATGGAGAATAAACCCTTCAAACTTGTCACAGACACTACTGATTATGTTGGTAATATGAAACCCGAAGGATCAGAAGAAAATAAATTGTTCTTCGATTTTCAAAAATTCATGAAACAGCAGCATCAGAAAGCTGAATCCCTGTCGAAAGAAATGGAAAAGATCTCCGACAAAAACAGTGAAGCAGCTCTGAACATAAAAAAAGAACGAAAAGAACTCGATAGCCTGGTACAGGAGTATTATAACAATTTGATTGAGAACAATCCCGACAAATTTGTGGCTACTTATATCAAATCAACGATCGGGATTGAAGTCCCGGAAGGTCCCAAGGATGAGAATGGCAAGGATCTTGATCCTGCGTTCAAATACAAATATTACAAAGCGCATTATTTTGATAATATTGACTTCTCGGAAGAGAAAATGTTACGAACACCCATGTTTTACAACAAAATAATTGAATATCTGGATAAATTAACTGTTAAACATCCGGATTCTGTGGCCGTATCCGCCAGACATATCATCGAAAAAGCAAAAGCCAACAAAGAAGTATTCAGATATTGTGTTGTAACCATCACCTACAAATATGAAACGTCCAATATCATGGGTATGGATGGTGTATTTGTTGATCTGGCAGAGCATTATTACCTGTCAGGTGATGCCTTTTGGGCCGATTCTGCCCTTATTCAAAAAATAAGTGACCGCGTAAAAGCATTAAAACCCAATCTTATTGGAAAAACTGCTCCCAGCCTGATCGTAGTGGATACGCTGATGAAACCATTTTCTTTGCATCAACAGAAATTTGACTATGCCATACTCTATTTTTATAGTCCCGACTGCGGCCATTGCAAAAAGAAAACACCAGATCTTGTCGATCTGTATGACAAAAAATTAAAGCCAATGGGAATAAATGTGTATGCTATATGTGTCGATACGGAAATTGACAAATGGAAAGAATTTATGCATAAATACAAGACACAAACTCTTATAAATGCTGCAGATCCCCAGCTTCACAGCAATTTCAGGGCTGAGTACAACATCGAAACTACCCCACAACTGTATATCCTTGACAAGAATAAAAAGATCATAGCCAAAAAACTTGACATCGAACAGATCGTCGATTTTATCGAGAGGCAGAAAGAACTTGATGCATTAACAAAAAATCCGGAATAACACCGGATTTTTTATTGCCTCATATAATTTCTTTGTATTTATTAAAAAACGTTTTCTGATTCTGAATAAGCCTCCACAGGAATACAGCTACATACCAGATTCCGGTCACCATACGCATTGTCTATCCTGCTTACCGAAGGCCAGAACTTGTTTGCTTTCACATAAGGAAGCGGATAGGCTGCCTGATTACGGGTATACGGATATTCCCAGTCATCTGCTGTAACAACATCTGCTGTATGAGGAGCATTTTTCAGAACATTATTTTCTGTATCCGAAATACCATCTTCAACCGCCCGTATCTCTTCCCTGATCGAAAGCATGGCATCACAAAAACGATCCAGCTCTTCCAGCGATTCGCTCTCGGTGGGCTCAATCATCAGCGTTCCCGGAACCGGAAAGGAGACAGTCGGAGCATGAAAACCATAATCCATCAACCGTTTGGCAATATCCTCCACTTCTATTCCTGCTTTTTTAAACGCCCGGCAGTCAACGATCATCTCATGAGCACATCGTCCGTTTTTACCCGAATACAGGATCGGATATTCTGATTCGAGTCTTGATTTCAGATAATTGGCATTGAGAATTGCCATCTTTGTCGCTCTTGTCAATCCTGTACTACCCATCATTTTTATGTATGCATACGAAATTGCCAGAACCCCAGCACTTCCCCAGGGAGCAGCAGATATCCCGTGTATGGCCTTTTCACCCCCGGTTTTTACTAATGCATTACCTGGCAGAAAATCAACAAGATGGGCAGCAACACAAATGGGCCCGACGCCTGGTCCTCCTCCCCCGTGTGGTATACTAAATGTCTTATGCAAATTTAAATGGCATACATCTGCCCCGATAATAGCCGGACTTGTCAAC
>JBNKDZ010000317.1:0-11786 GCA_050288525.1 Cyclobacteriaceae bacterium | reverse complement strand
TGGATTGGTAGCTCCTGATACTTTAAAATTTGTCTGTGTTGGAGAATCACTGAAACAGAGGATTGGGGACTGGACAGAAAATAGCAGTCTGACGCAACTGACACTAAGCTTTGGTCTTGGAGGCACAACGCCAATGGATGTAGTGTTTGAGGTTAAAAAGAGGTCAAAGAGTTCTTTTGTCGGGACTATATCTCAGACTGTCTCAAAAAGTGATATTACAGCAATAGATCCTGATATTGACTTGTCGTCGATCCCGGGAGATGATTTTGAAGTCGACATTGATGTGACATTTAGAATTACTACTGAATAAATCAGAAGAGAGGGAATGTTTTAGCGTTACCTGGGCTAAGAGTCATAGCCCAGTCTTGGCAGTGTAATGGAAAAGACAGATCCTTTGCCTGCTGAGGAACTAACTGAAATGTTCCCTTTTAGCTTTTGAATAGTCTCTTTAACGAGATATAAACCTAATCCTGATCCGCTTGAGTTGTCAGAAGCCCTGAAGAACATCTCAAATATTTTCTCGAAATTCTCTTCTTTAATGCCGATACCGTTGTCTCTTATATCAAAACTGATTGAATGCTGATCTGACTTGTTTATGATATCGATCGTTGATTGTTTCATCAACGGATTTCTGTATTTAATTGCGTTTGCAATGAGATTATGGAAAATGATATGTAAGCGTTGTTTATCGGAGATAATGCAAAAATCCTTTTCCATATGCAGGTTGAAGGTTACATTTTTTGCGCCAGGTAAATATTTCAGTTCGTTGAAAATGTCCTCCAAAAAATCGTACATGCATATCTCTTCCATGGTTATGCTTAGACGACTGTTGCGGGAATACTGAACGAGGTTTTCTATTACTTCCTCCTGCTTCAGAATGCTCGATTTTATCAGGTGGAGGTATTCATTGATTTTTTTTGGATCACGTTCTTCATCGGCTAATTTTACCAGGTCCAGAATGGACTTCACGGGAGCACTCAGGTCATGAGAGGCGCTATAAACAAACCTGTCGAGTTCTGAAACTGTTTTATAAAGTTCTTTTATAGCGACATCAAATTTGTCCGTTCGGTTTTTAACCTTTCTTTCCAGTTGTTCATTAACATTTTTCAGCTGCATATGCGCCAGTTCGAGTGCCAGATTCTGATCGTGGATCTTTTCATTCTGAGTTACTATTTCTTCATTCTGGGCTAATAATTTTTCATTGAAATCGATCATGTTCTGATATTGTGTTTTAATCTGAACATTTTTATTGTGGATTTCAGCACGTTGTCTTTTAAGAATCACATTTTGTTGCTGGATCTCCCTCAGGCTGTCTTCAAGTACTTTATTTACATTCTTAATCTCCTTGGTCCGCTCTTCAACTTTCCCCAGTAATACCTTTTTTTGCTTTACAAGAAATTTAAAACGTATTCTGTAAAGAAGAAAAATAAGGGCTATAATACAGAAAATCAGTACAAATTTAAATGTGTTTGTTCTCCACCATACAGGCAATACAGTGATTTTCAGAGGTTCGGGTTTTTCAAACCAATTGCTGCCATCACTGGATACTTTTAATCTGAATGTATAGACTCCGGGATCGATATTTGTGAATATGGCTGAATTCTTTGAATCAATATATTGCCACTCATTCTGAAGGTTTTCAAGCATATAGGCATACTGGTTCCTGTACTGAGTTGTCAGGTTCAAACCGGCAAATTCAATTGAAAAGGAGTTTTGACTTGGTTTTAATGTGATTTCCTCTGTGAGGCTTATATGTTTTTTCAAAACTGAATTTGGGTCAATGGTGACGCCAATGTTGTTTACTTTAAAATCTGTGAATGCAATCGGTACAGCAATGTTCTTTAAAGTAATGTCATTTGGGTAAAAGGCTGCCAGTCCAGAAGAAGAGCCAAAAAGGAGCATGCCGTTTTTTGTAGCCAGACTGGAACGATAAATGAATTGATTACCGGGAAGCCCGTCTGTTGTATTAAAACATTGCACATTACCGGTCTCAGGATTTAGTTTAAATAAACCATTATTGTTTGTCATCCACAAATAGCCGAAATTATCTTCTTCAATGGCATATACAGAATTGCTGGAGTTTTTGGTCAGTACCGGAAAGGTATAGACCGTATCAGATACCGGATCATAAAGTTGTGCTCCGTTGCCGTTTGTTCCAAACCATATTCTTTTTTCGCTATCTTCGAATATCACATTTATGGTTTTACCTGTCATCAACTCACCGTTTTTCAATAGGGGCATAAATTTTTCAGATACAGGGTCAAATTTACAGGCACCACTCCCGATTGTTCCAGCCCATACGTTGTCGTTTCTGTCAATAAAAACGGAGTGAACATGATTGTGGCTAATTTGTCCGTCATTCTGATTGAAGTGACGAAATGTGTTGTTTTCTCTGTTATAATAAATTACCCCAAGGAAAAAGGTAGAAATCCATAGGTTGTCATTTTTATCTACCGCAATTGAGGAGATGTTATTTAATAATGGGTGTTGTTTGTTCAAATTATGAAAAACACCTTCTTTTGGATCAAAATAATTGACCCCTCCGTTCCAGAGTCCTACCCATAGTATGCCTTTGCTGTCGAATGTTAATGATTTGATTTTGTTGTTTGTAAGGCTTCCCGGAGTATTTTCTTTATGGTAATAATGTGCAAAATTTTTAAAATCACTTTTTTCCCCGTCTTTTGGGACCATTATGATCCCTCCATCATCGATTCCGATCCAGAAGTTACCTTGTTTATCATTTGTAATAGCGGTGATGATATTACTGGAAGGTATGTTTGTGTTTTCGGCATTGAAAAAATAGGCATTGAATTTATACTTGTTTTTATTATATGTGTTGATCCCTCCATAGTATGAACTGATGTACATATCCCCATAATTGTCCGTATAAACTGCTTTAATAGAATTACTTAATAAACTGTACGGATTGCTTTGACGATGCTTATATATGAAAAAGGAATTTTCAGGGATCATTCTGGAAGCATCAACAAACCTGCAGAGACCTTCATCTGTTCCAACCCAAATGGTACCATCCGGATTCTCTTCTACAGCCCATACCTGTTCGTTTGGTAGTCCGGAATTGCCTCCATTGCTTTTATTATAATTTATAAATGCCTGATCTTCAATGTAGAGATCCAGTCCTTTATCAGCGGTCCCGATCCATAACCGGTTTTTTGAATCCATTTTAAGATAGGAAATAAAATCGCTGCTTATACTTTCCGGATCGTTTGGGTCATTCCGGAAATGGCGGGCTTCTCCTGTTTCGGGGTCCAGCAGGTCGAGTCCCGAACTTCTGGTTCCAACCCAGATCTTTCCTGAAGGATCTTCTGCAAGATAAAAAATATTATTGCTGCTAAGGCTTTTTGGGTTTGACGGATCATGCAGGAATTGCACAGATACTGCTTCGCCGGTTTCCTGATTGTACCTTAGTTTGTATAAACCATTATTTGATGTCGAGATCCAGTAGTTGTTCTTCGAATCTTCTATCATGTATAGCCATGCATTTAATGAGGATGGGTCATCATTTTTTTCATGCTGGATGTTCCGGAAAGTATTTTTTTCTCTGTTATAAATAGACAAACCTCCCCAGGCGCATATCCACAAATTATTTTTGGAGTCTTCAAAAATATAATGGATGTTATTGCTACACAGGCTTGTGGAATCACCGGTTTTATGCCGGAAAATCTCAAAAGAATACCCGTCATATTTGTTTAATCCATCTTCTGTTCCAATCCATAAAAAACCGAGATAATCTCTGCAAAATGAAAGTATATTCTCTGATGATAATCCGTCAGAAGTCTGTATATGATCAAATCGTATTTCTTCTGCAGATGATAATGAATAAAAACACACACTTAATAATGTCATTAACCCGGTTAAAACTGACCGGCTTGTATCAGGAAAATATTTAATTATTGTAGTGAACATATCATGCTAGGAGCTTCCGGTTAAATCATCATTTGTCCTCTGTTTTTTTTGTATTTCACTCAAAATGACATCATTTAACAGGAACTTGTTTGAATTGCTTTAAATATCATACATATACATTTAAATCAATTCAATATTTATCACGAAAAAATAACATTAACATTATTGATTTATCATTCATGATATAACGTTTTTGTCGAGCTAAATGAAAATTATACTATTTGTGAACCAATATAACACAATTTACAATAAATACCACAAAATCTATCCCGCCCCTTTTTTACGGTATGAAAAAATACCTTAAGGGTTGCCGGGTTTGATTTTATTATAAATCAGGCTTAGTGTCAAAGGCTAATATATGTGTATATTTAATATAAACATAACATATACATCGAAATCAGGAAATGGTGTATTTTAAATATCCTGAACGATCATTCACAAAATCCAGCCAGCGCATAGACCCATGCGCCTTGCCAATTTATGGCAATCTCATTAGTGGAATAACTCCCTTCTTCATCATACCAGCCGGTAGCAGTCTGACCTCCTCCAACGATATATCCGGGCCATGGATCTTTAACGTCGTCTGCTCCCGACCGCCTGTCATGCGGATTCATGGGCGGATTTACACCTATGCCGGTAATGTAAGACCGGCCATAGTAATTTTTCCCCAGAAGATGATCGATTGCATTGACTGCAGTATCAATATATTTTGAATCGGGAGAAAGCTTATGGGCGATCTGAAGATTCAGGCACAAACGTGCGATGGTTCCATTACACCCCCAGTAATTTCTTTTCATAGGTTTGCCATATATATCATTATTGCTTATTTCAACAATTTCATCGGCAGTCTCCAGAATGCTCTTTTTTACATAGGCTTCAATTTCCGGATCCTTTCCGGACCGGTCTGACTGGATATAGGTAAATACCCCTAGATTTTTTAAGTTAGGCCAGTCCCAATCCCCATCTTGTTTTGTGTCAAATGATTTGACGGATTTTTCAAAGTCTTCCAAATACGACATTTCTCCGGTTGTTTCCCATAATTCTGCAGCAGCCCAAAGTCTGTCGTCGGCATCATCAGAACCGTATGCTCCTGTTTGGAAATCGCCCTGTACCCATCTTTTTTCTTCCGGATGATCTTTCAGAAAACGATAGCTTCTTTTGGCTGCTATCAGACAGGTTTTAGCATATTCGGTATCGTATGGGGCAAAATAGCGGGCTGCCATCGCCATCTGTGCAGCAAAATTGGCTGTTGCTGCCGAACTCCATTCGGAAAAGTATCGTTTTTCCTTGTCTGCATCCGGCATAATGAAATCTGAAAATTTGAGTCTTGTGAGCTTGTGGGATACTCTTCCCGAACTGTCGGAATACTGCATCTTTAGCAGCCAGTCAGTTTCCCACTTCATTTCTTCCAAAAATTCGGGTAAGTCCGGGTTTTCATCCGGTATGTTGATGTTCTGGCTTTCAATATTGTCTTTGAAATGTTCCCAGGCATAAAAGAGCAATCCAACCGTGGCACCTGCATTTACCACATATTTTCCATAGTCACCGGCATCGTGCCATCCTTTTGTTCCATCTTTTCGCTGATCTTTTAATCCCAGATAGTCCAGATACCCGTCATCCATATGGCAAATATTTTGTGAATAAACATTGCCCTGGTATTCAGCTTGTACGCTTGTGCCACATCTCCACAAATAGAATGCTTTCATGGATGTGGAAAAAGCCTGATTGAACACTTTTTTACTGATGCTGAATTCAGGAGTCTTCCCGACTTCGGGAACTTCGAGGTAATAGGATCCTTCTTCCTTTAACGGGGAGAAGTCCGCAATCCAGACTTCCTGTTTTACATCTTCCTGGTTGTAGGGGCCCGAAACGTTCCCTTCATAGGCAATGCTGTTATCAGCACTCTTTTTTACGTAAAAAACAGAACATTTTTTAGTGATGACAGCAGTTTTCTTTAATTCAGGTAAAAAGCCCAGCGAGTTGAAACAGATACCCAAAGAAGCAGGTTTTTGAGGTGTATTGCACGTGAATAAAAATACGATGGAAAAAAGAATCGTACTTCGGATTAAATGAAAAGGTTTAATGTTTAGTTTCATTTTAAGTAGTTTTAGGTAGTTGTATTATTAGTTTATTAAGATTATTGAGATATTGTCCATTGAATTTTGCCGTTAAAAGGATCTTCGGTAATGCTTCCATTTTCGATCTTAACACTTTTAAGTATGTTATCTTCCGGCAAGCAGATAGCAGTTTTAAATGATCCTTTATTTTCTGAAAAAATCTTCAGTTCCAGCTTAGACCAGTCAAGTTTTGCCGTAGACTGTGCAAGTTTTATATGAGGGAGAACCGCGCCTTCCTTTACCAGCATAATTACCGGAATTTTCCCGCATTCCATCGCGTGCCATCCTTTGTCATAAAGCTTCCCTGTCTGATAATCGATCCATTTTCCTTCGGGCAGGTATACGTTTCTCGATGTGCCGTTCTCAAATAACGGCGCTACCAGAATATCCGAACCAAAGAGGTATTGATCATCAATCAGCCATGCTCCCGGGTCATCCGGAAATTCGACAAATAACGCGCGGAGCATTGGCAGCCCTGTCTCGGTACATTCTTTTGCCTGCGCATAAATGTAGGGCAGAAGGCGATACCGCATTTCGGTAGCTTCCCGGAATCCTTTCAGAAATTCCTCACTGTATTCCCAGGGTTCGGTAGGAGGGGCTCCATGACTTCTTACATGGGAAGTTAACATACCAAATGGTGTCCATCGGGCGTATAGGTCTTCAGGAGCTTTTTGTACGAAACCACCAATATCGTGGCTCCAGAAAGAGAAGCCTGACAGGCCGATCGATAGCCCCCCGCGCAGGGTAGAGGCCATGGCGGTATTTGTGTTTGCGGCATCTCCACCCCAGTGTACCGGATACCGCTGACTGCCGGCCCAGGTGCTGCGGGCCCAGATGATGCTTTCTCCATTTATTTCATGTGTAATATCAGCAACAGCCTTGTTGTACCGCAACGGATACAGATTGTGTTCGTAAAAGCCTGTCCGCCCATTGTGGTAGATGCCGTTGTATGGTGCTGCTTCTCCGAAATCAACCTTTATAACACCGACTCCGAGTTTTAACAAGTTGGCTATTTTGCCCTGATACCAGGATACTGTGTTGGGATTCGTGAAATCAAGCACAGCATCTTCATAAGGGAGATTTCCTTTCCGGTCTCGTACGACCAGGTTGTTTTCGGTAAGTTCTTTGAAGTAGGTGTTTTGAGGCGTAAAATAAGGTAGTTGCCACAGACAGATATGGAATCCATCATTTTTCAGATCCGAGATCATCTTTTCCGGGTCCTTAAAACGATCCTTGGCAAAGGTATAATCACAACGCCAGTCAATGCCAAACCATCCGGTATCGAAGTGGATAACATCACTCGGTATTTTGTTTTTTCTCAACAGACGGGCGATTTCGCGACCTTCTTCTTCAGAGAAATACGTTATCCTGCTCATCCAGAATCCGAATGACCACAAGGGAGGCATGGACGCCTTGCCTGTCAGATCTGTGTATTCGTCAAGGATGTCTTTCGGGTCGCCAAGAAAAATGAACAGATCCAGCTCGTCATCTCCGATCATGAGGGAGGTAGCTCCGCTGAAGTATTTGCCGAAGTCGCATGTGACAGGGGTGGAAGTGTGCATGAACATGCCATAGCCTCTGCTGCTCATAAAAAATGGTATGGGTTTGTACATCGTTTCATTTTGAACGCCATTTGCATCATCGGTGCAAAGCACCACTTTCTGGCCACGCTTGTTGAATTCGGTAAACGACTCGCCGCAACCAAAGATCTTTTCGTTTGGAGAAAGCGAAAACACGGCTGCCATGCTGCGGGAATAATCCGAAGCCCTGCGTACATAGGAAAAGGGCAAAACAGGTGTATACGTTTTGTTGCTGAAATCTGAATTGTGTAAGGTGCTGGTGAGGAGTTTTCCTTTGTTGTCGTATATTTTTATATGCCAGGGTTGTGTGTTTATTACAACAGAGCCATAAGGCCCGGTATATTTGTGCCCTTCATCAATTTTGGAATATTTCCAGGAAATGGTGTCTTTCGGAGCATACCCGTTTACAAACATAAGCGAAGATTCAGTCTGACGGGCCTGTGGTCCGGAGGTGGTACGTATCCGAATGGTTTTCGGAGAAGTGAATTCAATCGAAAATGGGAGTGAAGGTGATCCTTCATATTCAGTGGTTGGGAATTCGTTGGCATCAACAGCTACAAGAGCACCAAGCATGTTGTCAAAAGCTTGCTTTGTTGCATATTCAAAGCGTTTATAGGTGAGTTTCCCGGAAGCTGTCGCCGGGTCAAATTCAGCGATTTCATCTGCCAGGTAATAGGTGTTGGTGAAATCCCTGAAATCACCGCTGATATCAATGGGTTCATTTAAAAGACGATTTTCAGGGGCTTTATAGGGTATCTGGGCAAGGCACAAATGGGTAAAAGAAAATAAGAGGAAAATTACAAAAAACAGAATATTTTTCATTTTTGAGATTTGATAATTGCAGAGAATAAATAATTTATTACCAAAATTACATTTTTCATCCTAAAGAAAAAGGGGTATTTTCTGAATCAGATAAAATTATTGATATTATATGTGTGAGGAGATATTGTGAAAAATATTCTTTCGGTTGGTATGTGTCTGGTTTTCAGGAAAATATACACCAGACAAACTTTGTGAATAAAAAAAGGCTGTCTGCGAAGACAGCCCTTTATGTTTAATGTGTTTGATATTAGGCGTTTTGACCAATGCAGTTAAGATCTTCAAACGCTTCTTTAAGTCTTTCTACGAAGCTAACTTCGCCAAGTCTCTGCCATGCTCTTGGATCGTAGTATTTTTTGTTCGGCTTGTCGTCTCCTTCCGGATTACCGATTTGAGCATGTAGATATGCATCTTTTTCGTCCATGTATTGTTTTACACCTTTAGTGAACGCCCACTGCATATCTGTATCAAGGTTCATTTTGATAGCACCATATTCGATCGCTTCAGTGATTTTTTCTTTTTCAGATCCTGATCCGCCGTGGAATACGAAGTTCACCGGATTTTCAACGGTGTTGAATTTCTTCTGGATGTATTCCTGTGAGTTTTTAAGGATTTCAGGAGTAAGGACTACGTTACCTGGTTTGTAAACACCATGAACGTTACCAAATGAAGCAGCAATGGTAAAGTTATCGCTGATTTTTTTCAATTCTTCGTATGCATACGATACTTCTTCAGGTTGGGTATATAATTTTGAAGAGTCGATGCCTGTATTGTCAACACCATCTTCTTCTCCACCGGTTACACCAAGTTCGATCTCGAGTGTCATGCCGATTTTGGCCATTCTTTCGAGATATTTTTTACATGTTTCGATGTTTTCTTCAAGAGATTCTTCAGAAAGGTCGATCATGTGCGAGCTGTATAAAGGTTTTCCGTGTGCTTTGAAGAATTTTTCACCTTCGTCAAGAAGCCCGTCAATCCAGGGGAGAAGCTTTCTTGCACAGTGGTCTGTGTGAAGGATTACAGGAATTTCATATGCTTCAGCCATCATGTGAACGTGTTGCGCACCTGATACAGCTCCTGCGATAGCACATTTTTCATTGGCATTGCTCAATCCTTTTCCGGCATAATATACAGCTCCACCGTTGGAAAACTGTACGATAACCGGTGAATTTACTATTTTGGCTGTTTCGATGACAGCGTTAACTGTTTGAGAACTGATTACATTTACTGCAGGTATGGCAAAGTTGTTTTCATTGGCATAACGATACAATTCGCCAACCTCTTTTCCATGTAATACTCCGGAACGAAATTTTGCGCTCATAATATTCTTTTAATTATAAATAAATAATGATTTAACTTATTTTCGACTGATTGTGTCAAACACAAAAACGGCACAAATTTAAAGAAATATACGATTTGAAAACATGATATCGGTCATTAAAAGATTATTATCTGAAAATAACGTCTTTTATGTGTTATTGTGGGTTTTTTGTCCTCATAAGGATTGAAATCTGACCGCTTTTTAAGGTTATTTCGTCAGGCTGATCAAATACCGGACAATTTTCTGTTGAAAACAGCTCTGAATATTTGTTTCGGATGGTTTTTTTAATTTTTGTACTATTCAGGGACTCTTTGCCATAAAAATTTACGTTGATCATATACAGGATATCCTGCCGGTCATTGCCGCTAAGCAGGATGATATGCGGGTTGTTCTGAGGGACTATTTGCAGATGTTCAGGTATGAATACTTCCGGATAGGTATCTTTGAATTCCTTAATTTTTATTATAAAATCAATCATGTTGTGGTGGTTATCCCAATGCATGGCAGCCTTATAAAACAGCGGGAGCTTTTTGTCTTTTAATGATTCGATCTGCTTTTCTGTAAAATTAAGACCTGTGTTGGCCGGAAGTGTTTCATTTAGCTCAAAGCCATTATGGATGAATGGCATGGCACCAGGAAGCAGGTTAAACAGAAGCCATGCTGCTTTTTTCTTTTTTAAATGGGTAAACCGGGGAGTATTGTGGTTCTCAGCACACCCGAAATAGATCAACGGCTTTTTCTTCAAACTGCTTAGAATGATGTTTTTGAATCCATTTCTCTTTGTGATCACATACCAGGCATTGCCTATCACGGCATTATATCCTTCCTGTTTGCTTGAAGCTTTATTGCTGAAGTTCTCATCCCAGAAAGCAAAGTTCGGATCAATCTTTCGGGCATTGCGGATAATTGTTTTTTTCAGCCCCCCCGGCAAAGCATGTCCCATATCGATCATCGCTCCGTCAATGCCGAATTTGCGCTGATAAAACGGTATAATCTCTCCGATGATATTCCATAAGGGGTGATTGATATGTTCGTTCGTAGCCAGTACCGGATCGTAGTAGCGAATGGTGTTGTAGGAGATGTAATTGTAGTTGTTGGGGGTATCTTCAGGGTAGTTATACATCCGAAGGTAGGTGACATCTGTCCAGGGGGGCTGCAGGTCTGCCGGTGGCCAGTCAGCAAAAGCGCCCGCAATTTTTATCCTTTTCCCCTCGCATTCAGCCACAACATCTGAATGGTCAAGCGTGATGTCCGTTTTCCTGGGAGGTGATTTAAACAGTGATCTGTATTTTGCCGGAGGAGGAATAAACGACCCTTTGTTTTCAGGGATTTTCAATATTTTTTTAAGGTCCTGTTCAGGAAATTCAGGGGGATGATAATCTGCTTTTTTGTCGATCCAGTAAAACCATTCAGGATGTTCAAATATCCAGTCGGAATCTTTGGAAGTGGTCCTGAATATAAATTCAAGCACAATACGCATTCCCAGCATATGTGCTGCTTCAACAAAGGCTTTGAACTGTGCTTCTACCGGGACTTGTATCAATGGATCAGCCAGACTTGGCTCTATTTCAAACGGGTTTTTAATAGCATATGGTGATCCGAGGTCTCCCTTTCTGCCGGATGTCCCGATGGTGGTGACCGGAAGCAGATGAAGGGTGTTTATGCCAAGTTGTTTTAGATAGGGCAATAAGGCAATTGTTTTGATGAAAGTGCCCGTTTCACGAACGCCATCTGTATTTAGGGTAGTGTCCTGCTCATTACCTCCAATAGTACCATCCATGTCATGGTCGCAGGCTGTAAAGTATCGTATGAGGATGTTATATACAACTGCCGAGGCGCTCCAGTCCTGTTCAACTTTCTTTTTTACAGGCTTTTGTGTTAATTCCTCGATCTTATCAAATTGTGTTAAAAGAAAATCTTTATAATCTGTATAGACTCTTTTTTTTGTGTTTCCCATCCAGAGGCCGGGGATATAAACCTGTTTACCTGAAGGCAGGCTGTTGATCTGGGACCGAATGAGTT